>DATEAK010000067.1:0-4718 GCA_035288405.1 bacterium
TTTCTCGAAAAAAGTGGCCTCATAAAATGGCCTACAATGAGTTATTTTTAAATTTTAGGGGTAAAACCCCTCCGGAAAATAACTCCTTTCGCCCGGTCCCTGAATTACGACACAGTCTCAAGGGGGCGAGGGGAAGTTTGGGCGCACCACGGCCGGATTTTCACCTGTCTACGTGTCCCCCGGGCAGGCGCACGGGCAGGCCGGCAAGTTGTCAGCGCCTTTCAGGGAATATGCTCATAGGGGTTCGGCCGCCGCAGGCGGCCGCAGTAAGCGGGGCTCAGGTCCGACTTCAGCCGGGTGTTATACATTAGCCTCAATCTTGTCGACATCGAGAAGCCGAGCCCCGTAGCCATCTCGCCATCCGCTGGTAGTGCGCGCCTTACCCTATAAGGAGAGAAGCAAAGGTCACGATCTTCGTCCGGTACCCATCCTCTCCAAAGACGTCTTGAGTCTTTCGACCCGGGCAGCCCTTTCCAGGACTGTGTCGGCACAGCCAAAGATAAGCGGGGTGCGCATCTTCTTTTTCAAAGTCAAAGCAGCGGCGAGATGGATTGCATCAAATCCCCTCAGGGGATGCTTGTCAACAAGTTCCCCAGCGAGCCGGACAATCTCTTCAGAAACTTCGATGATCAGATATTTATCCCAGTCCCTTTCAAAATCGTCCCGAACCTGCTCGTATTCAGCGGACGTAAACCCACCCTCTCTTCGCTTCCGTGCGAACGCAGACCTGGCTTCCGCGTATGCGATCCGGCAGGTAGCCACTGCCGAGGCCGATTGAACAGCCCCTCTGACTGTGTTTGAACCTGGTTCCTGAACGTAGAGCTTGACTAAGAAGCTGGTGTCAAGATAAAGAATCACCGGCGATCTTCAGTCACCATCCGGGACAGAGACTTTCCCCGGCCCTTGACGGGATGTGCAGAGCCGGCCGGTTTTCCGCCTTTCCAGGCTGCCAGACCGGTCTGAATCAGGGAGAAGAATTCAGCAGGTATTCCGGGCCTCTCCACAGGCACTAATCTGGCGATCACCTTGCCCCGCTCCGTGACGGAGACTTCCTCGCCTTGCTTGACCCGCCGGAGATAGGAGCTCAACCGGTTCTTCAGCTCCCGAACACCGACCGTCGTCATTTCGAATCACACCTCCTCGAAAGAGGACCAACTTGTAGCTTCATTTTAAGAAGGCTGTAGCCACACGTCAATCGGGATTTCACCCCATCCCGAATCGAGGCTGCCGGTGTACCTTGTTCAAACAGAAAGCAAAGCGCCTTAACTGCGGCTCTCGGCTCTTAATCCCTATGCCGCTCGAGTTTTCTTTCCACGAAGCGCAGGCCTTGAGTTACGGTAAGACCGAGCAAGAGTACAACCATGACCTCGACGAAAAGGTCCGAAGTCCGGATCTTGTTTCCGTAGTAGCTGATCCGGGCTCCGAGCCCCAAGCTGCTGGCCAGCATTTCCCCGATGACCAGTCCGATAAGCGCTCGTCCCGCCCCGATCCGCAACCCGGCAACGGTAAAGGGTAAGGAATTGGGCAGGAGTATCTTCCAGAAAATGTCCCGGGGACCGGCACCAAAGGAACGGGCTACTCGGATGAGACCGCGGTCCGCGTTCTTGAAGCCGGTGACGGTGTTGATGGTGATGGGAATCATGCCGAGCAATCCGGTCAGCGTGATCACGGTCGGGTAGCCGGGCCCCAAAAAGATCATAAAGAGAGGAAACAGGGCGATCAGAGGAGCCGAGTAACAGAACCAGAGAAGAGGTTCCAGGCTATACTCGATGTACTTGAACCGGACGATGAGGAGTGCCAGGAAAATCCCGAGCACCGCTGCCAGCCCAAAGCCGGTTGCGTAGGAAACGATACTGGCAAGGAAATGGCGATAAAACTCCGCCGTTGCAAGCTGGTCATGGGCTGCGAGAACGATGCGGACCGGACTGCTCACGAAGAAAGGATTCAAGACGCCGATGTCCACGAAGACCTCCCAGAAGAGGAGGATCACCGCCGGGACGATGGCTCCCAGGAACCAGGGCTTTCGGCTGCGAGAAACCAAGATGCAAAACTCCCTACGTTTATTGAAGTGAGCGCATATCCGCCAGATGCTTTGTGTAACGGACTTCAATCCTGCCAAACAGAAAGATGAGTGCATAACCGAAGAGGATAACGGTCGCGGCGTAGAACAGGAGTTCATCCGTTTTCATGACCTCTCCTGCATCCATCAAGGCGTAGCCGACTCCCTTGGTTGCTGCGTACATTTCCGCGATGATGAAACCGATGAGACCCCGGCCGATTCCGAGGCGGATTCCGGCGATGATGTATGGGAAGGCACCGGGCAGAAGGACTTTGGAAAAGATCTCCGATTCGGAAGCTCCGAAAGATTTCGCAGCCCGTATGATTCCGGGATCCACCTGTTTGATTCCCGCAGCCGCATTGATCAATATGGGGAAAACGGCTCCCAGGAAAACCACGACCTCCTTTGAGATCATCCCGATTCCGAACCAGATTACGATGAGGGGAATGATCGTCACCCTCGGCATGGAATAAAGGGCCATGATGGCGGGGTCGAGGAGATCGGACGCGGTTTTGAACCGCCCGATGACACACCCTAGAATCACCCCGAAGAGCACTGCGAAAATCATTCCCACGAGAAACTCTGCCAGACTGACGCTCCAATGGAGAAAAAAAGCCCTCGAACGGATTGTCTCAATTCCGGCCATGAGTACCTGGGAAGGACTGCTGATGTACTGGGGGTCGATCAGGCGAGCGGACGAATTGAGCTGCCAAAGGATCAAAAAGAAAAGGACCGTGGCGGATCCTACGATCGTCTTTTCGGTGCAGAGAGAGCCCGATGGTTTTGCTTTCTTCATGACTCCCGCCGGCCTCCTCTGGATTTCTTTTCCTCCTCCATAAGTTTCCGGATCGCAGACTTGTAAGAGGTAAATTGGGGGGAATCCAGCACGAAGATCGTTCGGGGATACGGGATTTCCACTTCAATAACCTTCCGGATTCGACCGGGGGAGGAAGCCATCACGACCACCCTCTGTCCCAGAAAGATAGCTTCTTCGATGCTGTGGGTCACAAAAAGGATCGTCTTCCTCTCGGTTTCCCAGATCCGCAGCAGTTCCGCCCCCATTTCCTCGCGGGTTTGTGCATCGAGCGCTCCGAAGGGTTCGTCCATCAAAAGGATTTCCGGGTTCACGGCCAGCGCCCGGGCGATTCCGACTCGCTGGCGCATGCCCCCGGAGAGTTGGTGGGGGTAGTGTTTTTCAAACCCTTCCAGTCCGACGAGTTGGATGTACTGTCCGGTTTTCCGCGGGATGAAATCCGCAGGGACCTTGCGAAGTTCCATCCCGAACTTCACGTTTTCCTCTACGGTTCGCCAGGGCAGCAGCCCGAATTCCTGAAAGACCATGGCACGGTTGCCGCCGGGTCCGTCTACCGCCTTTCCATTGATGAGGATTTTCCCGTTTTGGACGGGGATGAGGCCGTCAATGGCCAAGAGGAGAGTGCTTTTTCCGCAGCCGCTCGGACCCACGAGAGTGATAAATTCACCAGCCTCAACGTCAAGAGAGATGTCCTCCAGAGCGGTAAACACCCCTTCGGAGGCCGGCTGCTGATATTCGACGGTTACACCTTCTAACTGGAGATGAGCCATCGTGGTCCTACTGACATACGCGAGAGTGATGGAACCATAGCATCTGATTTGCCCCCTCACCTTTATCCTCTCCCCCCTGGGGGGAGAGGAGGGATTTAAATTCCCTCTCCCTTGGGGGAGAGGGGTGGGTGAGGGGGGCGAGGGTTATCTCAACCACTCTTTCTGGGTTTTGGCAAAGGAGTCATCGAAATACTTTTCCTGAGGCCATTTCTCCTTTACGTCACCGGTTTGGATGCTGATCCTCCAAAAGGTGTCCATGCTTTCCGGATCCGGAAGCCTTCCGTCCGCATACAGATAGTCGATGACATCGTCATAAGCTAGGGCCGCGAAATCCTTCTTCATCTTGAAAACTTTGGAAATGATCTGGATCGACTCGTCCCGGTTTGATTTGGCGAATCGTATGGCCTTTGCCGTAGCCCGGATAAAGGACCGGATCGTTTCCGGGTTCTCCTTGATGAAACTCTCGGTTGAGTAAACTACATGCTTTGGCCATTCTTTTGCAATCCCGGTCCTCTGGTCGAAGAGTTTGTTGAACCCTTCGGTTTGAGCAGCGAATTTTGTGGGAGGGCTTAGGATTGCCACGTCGACCCGGCCGGTTCTAAGAGCGGTCAGCATGGCCGGCGTTCCACCGATTTGAAGAATCTGAACGTCCTTCTGTGGGTCGAGACTGCTCTTCTGGATTAAAAATCGGGTGAGAGCGTCCGTCAGTGAACCGAAGGAGGAAACGGCAAATTTCTTCCCCTTTAAATCCTTGGTGGACGTTATCTCCTTGGCTGCGTACCAGGCGAAATCGGCTGAGTTATACCCTCCCCAAAATGCTTTGAGCTTTTGCCCCGCGGAAATCGCGCCCAACAGGCCGTTCAGGGAGGCCACATTGATGTCCAAGGATCCCCCCACAATGGCCTGGACCACGCCCGCGTCTCCTCGGAACAGGATCGTCTCGGTATTGAGACCGGCTTCTCTGAAAAACTTCTTCTCGTTGGCCACATACACCGGCAGGAAGGAAGTGGCTTGAACCGGCAGGCCGATCTTGATATCACTTTTTTGTGCCGCAAAGCCGGTCCCGGAAAGGCCG
>DATEAK010000068.1:0-5340 GCA_035288405.1 bacterium
ATTTTGATCTTGAGCACGACGAGTCCCGGCACGGTCATCGATCTCGCTGAGGAAGCCCGCAAGCATGGAGTTCATCTCCTGGACGCGCCCATGTGCCGTGGAGAAAAAGCGGCCGCCGACGGCACGATTCTCTACTTGGTAGGAGGAGATCGCAAGGTCTTTGAGCGCTGCCGCCCGTTCTTTGCCGCGACCGGAAAGGACTATTATCTCGTGGGGAGAGCAGGAGCAGGAGAAGTGGCCAAGTGCATCAACAACCTTCTCCTGTGGGCGGCCAAGGTTTCCAATTTCGAGGGCCTGTCCCTGGCCTCCCTGTACGGGCTGGATATCCCCGTCCTGCGGCAGGCTCTCATACAGAGCAGCGGGAACAACTGGTCGCTGGAAAATCTACAGAACTTCAGCACCATGCCCTGGGCCGAAAAGGACATGAAGATCGTCCTGAGCATGGCGAAGGAAAAAGGAATTTCTCTTCCATTGTGTGACCTCGTCAAACAGTTGGTGGAAGATCCCCGCGTGCGAGACCTCAACAGCATGGGAAAGTTGCCCGGCGGGATCAAAGCCGTCGAGTAGAGCGGAATCAGGCTGATTCTCGCTCCACGGGGGAGGACAATTGAGATTCATCCTCCGCGCATGGGAATCGCGTTAGGGTGACCAACCATTTGAAAGGAAGAGCAAGATTGAACGCGGAAGCGGTTACCCAATCCAGACCTTGGAGAGGTACAGAAGGAATTTTGCTGGCCTGCTTTTTTCTCTCCGGTTTCAGCAGTCTCGTCTATCAGGTGACCTGGATCCGCAAGCTGATCCTGATCTTCGGCTCCACGACGTTCGCGGTGAGCACGGTGCTCACGGTGTTCATGGGCGGGCTCGCTCTGGGGAGTTTTCTCGCCGGCCGTCTCGGCCACCGGATCCGCCGGGGTCCCGTGGCCTACGGGATCATGGAGATCGGCATCGGGATTTACGGATTTCTCATTGCGCCGATCTTCGTGTCTCTCAGCTCGGTGTACCAGGGGATCTGGGATGTCTTTCATCCTTCCTTTTATAGCTTGAGCCTCATTCGCCTGGTTCTCACTTCCTGCGTGCTGCTCATCCCCACCACGCTCATGGGTGCGACTCTTCCCGTGCTCAGCAAGTATTACAGTTTCCACCTGGAGAAAATCGGTCTCAAGGTGGGAAGGCTCTACTCGATCAACACCTTCGGCGCCGTGGTCGGAACGTTCCTGGCGGGGTTCGTGCTCCTGCCGGGTCTGGGGATTTTCCTCACGATCCTGGTGGCCGGCGTGGTGAATTTTATCTTGGGTGGCGCAGCCATTCTGGCGGGCCGGGGACAGGAAATCGTGCAGCCGTCGGCGGCTTCTGCAGCAACCGAGGTTGAACCGGCTCTGGGAGGGAACACAGTCCGCGGAAAGCTGCCGGCGCTTCTGGCCGTGATGCTCATTACCTTTGCCATCTCCGGTTTTGCCGCCATGGTCTTCGAGGTGGCATGGACCAGAGCGTTGTCGCTCATCCTGGGCTCCACGACCTACGCCTTCAGCACCATGCTGACCACCTTCCTCATAGGACTGGCCCTGGGCAGCTATCTGGCGGCGCGGATCGTCGATCGTTTGCGCGATCCCGTGAGGCTCTTGGCCTTTGTCCTTCTCTTTGCCGGGATCACCACGTACGCCGGGCTCTTCGCATTTAACGTTCTCCCATCGATATTTTTCTGGCTCTTTGGTCGTGTCGCCCTCAAACAGTCCTATATCGTCCTGGCTCAATTTCTCATCTCGTTTTGCGTCTTGATCCTGCCGACCCTGGCTTTGGGGGCGATCTTCCCCTTGATCGTGAAAGTGTATGCGCGCAGGGCGGGGGAGCTGGGACGGATCGTGGGTAATGTGTATTCCGCCAATACGGTAGGAGCCATCGTGGGCTCCCTGCTGGCGGGTTTCGTCCTGATCCCGGTCATCGGGGCCATGAACTCGATTCTGGTCGGTGTCGCGATGGAAGTCGTCCTGGGCTACGTTCTCCTGTCCTCCTTCTCTCTGTGGTAAGGAAAGATCCGCACCACGGCGGTTGGATTGGCTCTCCTTGCATTTGTCGTCGCCGGGTTCTGGCGACCTCCGCACTGGAGCAATGAGGCGGTGCTGGCGTTTGATACTCTGGGCCGCGCCAATTTTACCAAAGAAGACTATCACCTGACGAATCATGAGGTGGTTTTCTACCGCGACGGAGCCACCGCCACAGTGGCCGTGGGCAAGCGCGCGAACTCCTACTATCTGGCCATCAACGGCCGCATCAATGCAAGCGACGAAGGGGATATGCCGACCCAGGTCATGCTTGCCCAGTTTCCCTTGCTGCTGGCCCCGAAGATCGAGCGTCTCCTGATCATCGGCTGGGGCAGCGGAGTATCCGTGGGTTCGGCCGCCCAGTATCCGCCTTCACTGGTGAAGAGCATCAAGGCCGTGGAGCTGGAGCGGGCCGTCATCGAAGGTTCCCGCTTCTTCGAGCACGTGAACAACCATCCCCTGAAGGATCCTCGCGTGGAGGTGGTCATCGACGACGGCCGCAACTATCTGCAACTGGGGCGGCAGAAGTACGACGTCATCGTCTCGGAGCCCTCCCACCCGTGGATGACCGGAGTCTCCAACCTGTTCACGAAGGATTTTTTTGAAATCGTCAAGTCCCATCTCACGGAAGACGGAGTTTTCTCCCAGTGGCTGCAGACCTACCAGCTTTCCGCTCCCAACATCAAGGTTCTCGTCCGGACATTCCGTGAAGTCTTTCCTTACACTCTTGCTTTCGTGGTGCCGGACGATGTGTCGGATCTGATCCTGATCGGCTCACGCAAGCCCATCCTCATCGACGTGGAACGCGTGCGTGAACGCATGGGAATTGAAAGCATACGGCGGGACCTGGAGCGGGTCGACGTGAAGAGCCCGGACGACGTGGTGGCACTCTTGCGGATGGGGACGGATGAGATGTACTGGTACGGGGCCCGCTCACTTCTCAACACGGACGACAACGCCTTCATCGAGTTTGCCGCTCCCAAAGATCTCTACACGTCCAGCTCCCAGGAAAACAGCGATGAGATCGAAGCTCTGGGTTATAACCTGAGGCGTTACGTGGTCAGCTCTCCCACTCACAACTCCACGGGTCGGCAAAAGTAGCGACCGAAGGCGCTGCCGGCCGCGACTTTACAATCCAATCGTCGCAGTAACGAGGAGGTTCTTTATGGGTATGCGGTCAGAAACCGAAAGGCAGATACGGCGCTGGCAGGATCAACGCTGGGTTCTCGACAACATCATCCGCCTGTATGGACCCGACTGGGATCAGACCCGGAGCGCGCGCTGGAATACCTACTGCGGCCCCAGGTCCACGCCGGACATCCTGTTGCTGCGCTCGCGGATCAAGCGGTTGAACGACATCCCCCGGGAGTTTGCCCGCATCGGCAAACGACGCGAGCAGATCGCCCGCCAGGCCGAAGAGAAAAGTCACCTGGTCACCGCCCGGGAGAGTTATTTTATGGCGGCTCTGGCCTACGGCACGGCCCAGTGGGGCCTTTTCGAGCCCGATAACCCCGACCGGGAAATGTACGAGGAGCATTTAGTCGCCTGCTACGATAAGTACATCCGGTTTGCATCCCATAGGATCGAACGGGTGGAGATCCCCTTCGAGGACGGAAAGACGCTGCCGGCCCTTCTGCACTATCCACGCATCGGAAAACCTCCGTATCCCTGTATCGTCTACTACCCCGGCATGGACGCTATCAAGGAAGATGCCGCCATGTACGCGGACCCGTTTCGGGAGAGGGGGTTCGCCGTCCTTTCGGTGGACGGTCCGGGACAGGGGGCGAGCCGGGCCCGCGGCATCCTGCTTACGGCGGACAACAGCGCCCGGGTCGGACCCGGAGCCGTGGAGGCCCTCAAGAAAAAGCCGGAGATCGACAGCTCCCGGTTGGTCATGAGCGGGATCAGTATGGGAACGTACTGGGGCTTTCGAGCGGCCACCGCCACGGATGCCTTCAAGGCCTGTGCCCTCATGCTGCCCTGCTGGGAGCCCGGCATGCACACGATCTTCGACATGGCCTCGCCCTCATTCAAGATCAACTACATGCACATGATGGGGATTTACGACGAAGAGGAATTCAACCGGGCCATGAAGGATTTCACCTTGGAGGGGCTGGAAGAGAAGATGCGCTGCCCGTTTATGCTGATCATGGGAGAGGATGACGACCTCTCTCCCATGGACCGCACCATGGCCATTTTCGACCGGATTCCCAAACCCAAGCAACTGGTCGTCTACGAAGGTCAGAAGCACTCCGTCGAGCTGCCGTCGTTCCCCGAGATTGCCGCTGACTTCTTGCTGGACTGTCTGGCCGGTAAGGAAATCCCTTCGATCAAGATCTATATAGAAATAATGGGGGGGCAGGTGGTAACGCCACTCTGAAGTTGCGGGCAGTTCCGCACCGGCTACCGCTCTTCGCGTGTCCACTAAGCTGTCTGGGCTCCGCTTCGACCGTGTGGCAATGCCTGAACGGTAGGCGAGATTGTCAATGAATGCGAAGATGCAAAAAGTCCTGCTTGTCCTTGGCGGGAGCGCGGCGGCCGTTGTCGTCGCAATAGTCATTTTCGTCCTCACCTTCGACATTAACGACTACAAGTCCCGCATCGAGGCTGCCGCCTCCGAGGCCACGGGGATGAAGGTCCGCATTAACGGCAAACTGAAGCTCACGCTTTTTCCGCGCCCAGGCGTATCGCTTGATGACATTGTGATCCAAAACCGGGGTGCGGATGTCGCCTCGGCCAAAAAGACGGAGGTGGTAATAAAACTGTTGCCCCTTCTCAGGCGAGAAGTACTCATACAGCAAGTAGGGCTCATCACCCCCAAGTTCTTCATTACCAAAGACAGAAGAGGGCACTTTAACTTTGAAACATCTCAGAAAAAACGCGCCGGCAAAGAATCCCCCACCGGACGTTTTGAGGTGGGAACAATCTTCATCAAAGGGGGGGATGTCCTCTACCTGGACGAAAACTCGGACGCAAAGACCGAAGCGACCGCATGCGACCTTACGATCTCAAACCTCTCTGCGGGTGGAGGAGGGTTTCTTGGCACTCTCTCCTTCCGGGGGGATTTGTCATGCCGGGAGGTGAAGGCGAACGAATTGAGGATCTCAGGGATCCGCGCTGCCATGAAAGCCCACTGGGGGGAGTTTGAAGCAAACCCCGTCACGATGAAGCTCTTTGGCGGGGACGGCAGAGGGACTATCAAGGGTGTGATGACAGGTGAAAGCCCCGAGTACTTGGTTGAATTGGCGATCACAAAATTCCGTTTCGAAGAGGTGCTTGGCACATTTCAGCAGAAGAAATC
>DATEAK010000069.1:0-3056 GCA_035288405.1 bacterium
AGCTCCGCCATCTGAGCCCTGGTCTTAGCTAAAATCGCCTCGGCCTCCCTGACTTTGTGGGTAATCTCCGCCTGGTCCACAACGGCGATGATTTGCCCCTGGTTCACCCTCTGCCCGATCTGCACGGGGACTGACTGGAGGTATCCCGAAACCCGGGAATAGAGATCCACCTGCATGAGGGCAAGAACATCCCCCGTAGCCGTGAGCCGGTATTCGATTTCTCCCTGAGAGACTTTTTGGATACGTACCGGGAAAACCAGAGTCCGGCTGCGGCGAGGCTCCTCCGATTTGATCGCCCGGACAGGTAGCGAGCGGTATCCGACCAGAGCTCCCAGCACAACAAGCAATACGACCCCGACAACCTTTAACTTCCTGGATTTCATTGGATGGTCAGACCTCAGATTTCATTTTCGAGCTTGGAAGTTTGATAAACTAATAGTTTACAGAGATCTGGAAGAAATTCAACCACAATTTAGCAAGGGGAGAACCGTCGTTTGGCCAGGGCAGGTTCACGGCAAGTCCACCGGTTCACCCAGTTGAGCAGAGCGCCGGCAGGCCCAGGCGACTTCCACGGCGCGAAGCCCATCCAGTCCGGAGATGGGAGGCTCCGTCCCTTGCTGCAAACAGTCCGTAAAAGCTTTGAGAACTGCACACACAGTGTTTACGGGAGGGGGAACCGGAATGGAGGCGGATTGCCGGCTTTCGATGCGGCAGGCAAAGTTGTGAATGAGATCCCCTGCCAATTGCCCTTTTTCACCCACCAATTCAAGGCGCGCTGTGCGCCCTCCCGCAAAACGGCAGGAATCCAAATGGCAGAGAACCGAGCCGGACTTGAGCGTAAGCAGGGCAGCAAAAGAATCCTCCATGTAACGGGAAAATACCTGGTTCGTAAAACACGAGACACGGGCCACCTCGTCCTCCATGACATAGCGAACGAGATCGAAAAGATGAATTCCGGTGTGTAATATGGTCCCCCCTCCCGCCACGTCAGGATCATCCAACCAGTCGAGGGGGGAGGGCTCCACACGCTGATTCAGTACGAGCATGTGAATGGGTCCGATCGACGACTTGTGGGCCAGGAGAGTTTGGACCACTTCGTTGAATCGCGAGGTCTGGGCCACCATCAGGGGAATACGTGCTTCTGCAGCCGTCTGCACAATGGCCTGCGCTTCCTGGGGATTGGTCCCCAGCGGCTTTTCCAGAAGCAATGGTTTCCCTGCTCGCGCGGCCTCTCGACAAATCGGAAGGTACAGTGTAGGCGGTGTGACTACGGCGAGGACATCTACGGCCGGGGACCAGATCAAATCCCGCCAGTCTGCAAAAAACGGGATCCCGTGGGCCCTGGCGAATTCCTCTCCGGAAGAGCGCTCTCTCCGGCAGACCGCCCCCAGAACAGCTCCCGACACGTCTTGAAGCAGGTGACGCGCATAGCGGCTGCCGTGCCGCCCCAGGCCGATGAGCCCAAACCGAAGGTCTCTGTCCCCCAATTTTCCCAATCTCTGTCAAGGCCTCTTGTCAATGATGAGACCCATGGACTTCAGGAGATCCCAAGCTTTCGACTCCTTGAGCTTCCCTTCCATCTCTCTTAATTGAGGAGAGGGTTCCGCATCCCCATAAACAATCGTCCGTCGTCCCGACGGGTCCACAATGATTCGCGAAACCCCTTTTCCTTCGTCCTGGTTCATCTCCGAAACTTTATCGATGATGTAGCGCAGTAGATCATCTCCGACCCCGGCTGCCTTGAGACGGAGGATCCCTTCGACGGGAAGAAACTTCTGCAATGAACCCTCTTGCCGTGTCGTGGAGAGCAGCGACCGCAGGACGCGATCGCCGACCCCGCCGGCCTTCAGAGCCAGTGCATCCTGGATGCTTAACGAACCCGTGACATCCGAGTGCTTCTCTACCATGAGAGTGATGATCTCTTCCGAAATCCCCGCTTGTTTCAGGGATACGATTTCCTGTGACGTGAAGGCAAAGGAGGAAGTCGTCGGCCATCCTTGCCCCGCCAGGATCAGGAGAAATGCGAAAGGAACCAGCGAGCGTTTTCTTGCGCCCATGTTCGATTTTC
This sequence comes from bacterium, assembly GCA_035288405.1. Lineage (GTDB taxonomy): Bacteria > JACPSX01 > JACPSX01 > JACPSX01 > JACPSX01 > JACPSX01. Next base: position 2,069 of record DATEAK010000069.1, read on the forward strand.
TCTCCTTTCTCCGTGCGAACCCCGGAACACAGCGGCTCCGGCGGGAAAATCAGGAACGCTCCGAGCGGCGATACGCCAGCCCTTGCACCTCGGCCACAGGAGAGCCGTCGGCGTTCCTCACCTGAATGTGATAAACCCCTGCGTTCTTCCCCCGGCTTACCTCGCGGGCTTCCGCCACGAGCCGATCGCCGTTGGGAGGAGCCAGGTAGTTGATCGTCACATTGAAGGCCACCGCACGCTCCCCGTGAGAGTTGCAGGCGGCGGCAAAGGCGTGATCCGCCAGAGTAAAGATCGCCCCCCCGTGGGTCAACCCGAGAAAATTTCGAGTGTTTTCTCCCAGGGGCATCTCCATACGGGCCAATCCTTCCTCCAAAAGGAGGAGACGTATCCCCAAACTGTGCGCGAATGGATCCTGCTGCAACTTTTCCCGCAGGAGATCTAGGGTTTCCTCTCCCATGGATATCCTCCAATTCACCGGTGATGTCCTAACTTACACAGATCTGCGGGCAATTTCAATTTGGAAAAGCCCCTCCGAGGGCGAACGAAGCACGCATTGAAATTCCGGTAGCTCTTCCGTTTCAGCAGCCTCTTTGCACGGCGATGGGTTTCCGTTCTTGTGATTTCTCCTCAAATCGTTGTATATTGGGCATACCTCACAAGGACAAACAGCACTTCCGGAGCACATCTTCCCCTGCCCGTCCTTGTTCCTCTTGGCCTCTCTGAAGGGAAATTTTATGCCCCGCAATGATCAGGTGACCCGGCAGTGGTATCTGATCAAACGTCTGGAGGGTGGGAGGAGTGCTACACTCCAGGATCTGGTCGATGCGGTTCCCGAGGACTATCCGAGACACCCCCGCACAATCCGCAGAGACCTGGAGGCCCTGGAGCGCCACTTGCCTTTAGTCCCAGAGCGAATCGATGGGCAGGCGCGCTGGAAGTTCATGGAGGGGTACAACCGCGCCCTGGGTCAAGGACCGGATCTATCACG
>DATEAK010000070.1:0-18520 GCA_035288405.1 bacterium
GCCGGAGATGAAGCTCGACAACGGGGACCCACCGCCGGTCAGGTTCAGGTATTCGAGCCATAGGGGGATCAATAAACCTGCACCAAGGACTCCAATCCAGAAGGGTGCGGCCAGGGAACCACGGGTTACCATGCGGACGGACTCGGGTGCCCTGGCATGGTTCACGGAGAGGTAAAAGTAGATGAGCAAAAGCTCCAGGAGGATGGAAACCATGTCGGCCCCGATCCACTTGTGCATCGCTTCCAACAGGAGCTGGTTTCCCTGCAGGGATACCACGGAGACGAGCAGGCCGATTCCCGTGGAAAAGGCGGACGTAATGAAAAGAGCCGGCAGGATGGAACTGTTCCACATGGGTCGACCTGTCATCAAGGCCAGCATGACGCCGGTGTAGGCAGCCACGCCCAAGGCAAGCACAACTCCGAGGCCGTCCAGAACCGGCTGAAGCTCCGGAAGCTTTCCGCTTTCGGTGGTCAGTCTGAGGAGGCTGTTGACCAGGCCGAAGAGAATAAAGAGCGCTAGAATCCAGGTACCCCGGGAAATCCAGGACACTCTGAGTTGTCGGAGAGCAAAGAGAAAATGGGACCGGCGGCCCAGATCCCAGAGCAAGAAAAGAGTGCCCAGTATCACCAAGAGGGTTCCGACGATGATTCCCAGGTTGGCCAGGAGACTTTGGGCGGAAGAAAAAGCCTCGATGGCTCCCACTGCGAATGAGCCCGACCCGAGACCCGCCAGGAAAAGGTAGAGGATGACCTTCCAGCCCCAGCTCCTTTGCCACAGTGGGTTACTCGACATCTTCTCCCCTTCCTGTGCTGAGTGTGGTGCCGGGAGTCAGGTAGTACACCTGCGGGTCGCTGGGGTGCCCCGGGAGGAGTTGGAAGGCACGGCCGGAAGCAACCAGTAAGGACACCGTACTCTTGGGGTCGTCGAGATCTCCGAAGAAGCGGCCTTTGGTCATGCAGTTGATCACGCAGGCCGGTGTGGCTGCCCGGTCCACTCCCGGCTTGAGTCCCTTTTCTAATCCCTGCTCGATCCGCTCCTGGCAGAAATCGCATTTCGTCACGGTCTTTACGCGGTGCCGCTTATAGGCCAGTTCCTCGAAGACCGAAAGTGTCTCGTAGTATCCGGTTTCCTCTTCGTAAAAATACCGGGCACCGTAGGGGCACGCCAGCACGCAAGCCCGGCACCCCATGCAGATCTCGGAATCGACATGGACAATGCCGTTTTCCAATTTCTGGGTGGCTCCGGTGGGGCAGACTTTTTCACATTCCGGTTCTCGGCAGTGCATGCACTGGACCGGTAGGGGAATCCTCCTCACGGCGGGAAACTTCCCGATGTCCTTGACTTCAACCCGGCACCAGGTGATCCCCGGAGGGGTGCCATTTTCGGACTTACACGCCATCTGACAGCCGGCACATCCGATGCAACGGGCCAAATCAATGACCATTCCCCATCGAGCCACGTCAATTCCTACCCTGATGATCCCGGTAAATTTTTACTTTGACGCAAAGATCCAGGTTCATGTTGGCTGGATCTGCGTGATCCATATCCAATTCCAGGAGTTCATTGAAGCGGACCCCTTTCCCCTTGGCTTTCGGCAACCCCTGGGCCCAATGTCCCATGCAGCCGGCGACGGCTAAAGCCTCGGGGTTGATCCCCTCGCTGAAATTGACCTTGCCCTTTGCTGTACGTCCGTAAATCGATTCCACCCAGATCACATCGCCGTCCTTCATGCCCTTCTTTTTCCCCACCAAGGGATGGATGGTAATGTTGTAGGTATAGGGATTCATCTGAGAAGCTTCATCCAGCCAGGCGTTTTCCATGGTGGCGGAGTTGGTGTGCAGGACATCCCGGTAGTAAAAAGCGTAAAGATCGAACTCCGGGTCTTTCACCTCGTGGGATGGGCAGGGGTGCCAGTCAGGAAGCGCTTCGTAGTGGGAAAGGTCTATGGGGACATCGAAGTTTTCCAGAACCTTCTTGACCTTTGCTCCGGTCTTTTTCACGAACTCCATGTAAACGGGGACCCGACACTTGTTGTGGGTCCGCCAGTACACCTCTTCCGGTTTCTTGGGCCACGTAATGACCCCGTGCTCTTTGAACCAACTCAAACCGCGCTCCTCGCCGAAATTAGACTTGAGGTGCAGGTCGGCCAGTTCTTCCCGGGTGGTTTTTCTTTCCGGCGGCAGCACGTAGGAAGGTTGGAGCCCGTACATAACATTCAAAATGGCGTTCAGCTCTTTCGTGATTCCAATCCGGTCGGCCAGCTCCAGCATGAATTCGCCGTAATCCCAGCGCTCATACTGCCGCGGCACTACGGGCTGTCCGATGGCAAAACCCCAATCGCCCATACCGGCCGGGTGGTTGAGGATGGGGGGCGAATTCGGCAGCGTATCGTAACGCTCCATGTAGCAGGTGTCCGGCAAAACAATGTCCGCAAAATCGGTGAATTCATTGAGGAACAGGTTGGATGAGACGATAAACGGGATTTTCTTGATGGCCTCAATGACGGTTTGCGGATTCCCCATCGTCATCACGGGGTTGGAGCCGTAGTTCAGCATGACTTCCGGCCGGTAGGAGAGGTTGAACTTGGTCCAGAGTTCTTCCTGGTCGGCGGAGACCACATAAGGCGAAGACTGCCCCAAGGGGTGGATCTCTTTAAGACCCATGGTTTGGGGCGGAGCCGGGTCTCGAGGCGGATAAATGCGATGAGGAGTCAACCAAGTTCCGGGGCAAAGGAGACCGTCCGGTGCCGGCTTGGGCGCAAAGGCAGGCCGTCCACTGTCCGGGTGACCAAAGGAAACCGGGTTAAAGCCCAGGCAGCCTCCCACCACATCGGCGCATCCCACCAACTGGTTCAAGAGTTCGATGGAGTAGCAGGTCTGCGCGGAGTTTTTGTGGCCCTGAGCACCCCGGAACATGACCGCCGCTACCGGGCGGAAGGGGTACTCCTTGCCTTCAATGAGGATCGTGCTCCCGATGCGGGCGTGCTCTGCAAACTCTTTGGCCAGCCTCCGGATGGTTGCAGCGGGAATGGTGGAAATTTCTTCGGCCTTCTCGGCCGTGTAATTCTTCACGTGTTCCTTTAGAAGAGCGAAGGCAGGCTGGCAGCGATTCCCCCGAACTTCGTAGACGCCTTCCAGTGCGTAGTCCATGACGTCCGTAGCGTCAAAACATTTCGGCGCGCCGGCCTCGGAGTCCCAGACCAGAGGTTTTCCGCTTTCCGGATCCGTCACGTAGTAGCCGTCCGGACCGATCAGGTAAGGGGCGTTGGTATGCTTCTTAAGGTATGCGGCGTCGTAGATTCCCAGCTCGTTCAAGAGAGTGTTCACCATGGCCAGGGCCATGGCCCCGTCCGTTCCCGGCCGGATCGGTATCCACTCCGTGGACTTGGCTGCCGCGAAACTACACATGGGGTCTACGACCACCAGCTTCATACCTCTTGCCCTGGCGTCGGCGGCCTTTTGGGCGTTGCTGTTGGCGGCGTGGCCGGCGGCATGGCCCTTGCTGGAACCAAAATAAACGGCATACTGGCAGTAGTCGAAATCAGGCACGACAGACCATGATCCGTGAAAAAGCCCCGCCGCAAAGTGGGCCCCGTTGCCGCAGTGCAGCCCGCCGCCCGACGAAGAGTGGTTGGGTGTGCCGAAGGCCGCGGAGAAGGATACGCTAACGCCCCTTTGGATGCTGACCGTGGTGGTGGTCGCCATCATGAACAGTTTCTTGGGATTATCCTGGCGGACCTTCTTTAGTTTCTCGGCAACGGTCGCGAGGGCTTCTTCCCAGGTGATTTTTTGCCACTTCGGATCGACGCCGATCCCTTTTTCCGGATTGGTTCGCTTCAGTGGAACATTGACCCGGTTGGGATCGTACAGAGTCATGATTCCCGCCGTACCCTTGGGGCAGAGCCTCCCCATGCCGATGGGACTGTCGGGGTTCCCTTCGATTTTTCTGACGACGCCGTTGACGACGTGGGTCAAAATCGAGCAGGCGTTGTAGCACTCGCCGCATATGGTGGGGATCCAGCGATCTTCTTGGTCTACCGTCTTGTGCAAATCTTGGCTCATGAGATCACCCGGCTGGTATGGTACACCGTCGCGGAACTGGGACGGTGGTTGCCTTGAGAACACGATCCCCCGGAAATGGCCGGCATGATGAAGATGTCCACCTTCTGACAAGCAGCGATGTTTCCGTTCAGCGGTACCTCGAGATGGAAACTGTCCGTTGCTTCTCCGTTCAGCACAATGTTCACGAAGGGCTGAACGATGCCGTCGGACCGCATCAGGTTGGCACTGAAATCAGGGCCGTATTGCCGGCACAAAACACCGAGGAGCTCTTTCAAAGTACAGCCTTCCCGCACTTCCAGCGCGACGGAAGGGGAATTTCCCACCATGTCCCGGATGACTCCGAAGAAAGTAACTTTAACCTGCAATTTCGCGCGCTCCACAAAACCTACTTTCGGGTTCCCGGGTAAAGGCGGTCGAGTTCTTCGGGAAAGCTGCTCTGCTGAATCTTCCGGATGATCGGGTCGTACAGAAAAGCCCGGGGGTCGAGGTTCTTCGCTTCGGGTCTCTGTTCTGCCAGCCCGTCATAGACCGTCTTCATGCCCGCCGGGTCCAGCACGAGCGAGGGGATGAAATTGGGGGTGAAGAGACGATATGTGTAATCGAGGACTTCCGGGTCTTTGATCCGCGCATACTTGCTCAAGGTCTTTTTCGCCATGTCCGGGTAGGTTAGGAGGTGGCGGATCCCTTCCATCACGGCTTTGAGATACCTCGTCACAATCTCCTCATGGGAGGTCACGTACTCTCTGGTGGCGATGACCGACATGTTGGTGAAGGGCAGATCGCTCTTTCCGAAATCCAGGAGAAGCTTGAACCCGAGCTTCTGGGCTATCAAGCCGTGCGGGTCTGAAATCGATCCGCTGGCCAGAGCTTTGGATTCCATGCCGGCCAGAATCCCCGCATTGTCCCCCATCGCTACCAATTGCACGTCTCCGGGATTCAGACCCAGATTGTGCAGTCCCACCCTGGCGGAAAAGACCGAGGCGCCCGTAAAAGTTTGGATGCCCATTTTTTTCCCGATGAGGTCCTTTGGGCCGGTGATTTCCGGACGGACGATGATTTTGAAGTTGAGTCTGTTGTGATAGGTGCCGACGACGACCAGGTCGGCTCCCCCCAGGTTTGCCAGGGTCGTCGATGTGCCCGAAAGGATGGCGAACTCAAAGGATTTCGATAAAAGCCCCTGGATCGTCGGGGTCCCGCCGCGCAGCAGGATAAGCTCCGCATCGACGCCGTGCTTTCTGTCGAGGCCTGCTTCCTTGCTTGTCCAGACGGGAAGCACAACGGCACCGAGAGTCGGATAAGCGACTCTTACCTTGGTTACTTGCGCAGAAGAAACTCCCATTCCGCCCCAAACGGTGAGCCATGCCAATACGAAGACGGTCAGACACAGAACATGCGCTCTCTCGATAGTCCTTTTCCGATTCATAGGCTCTCCTCCTCTGGGCAGATCTGCGATTGGAGCTTATGGGCGTTCGAAATATTTTCAACGTCCCTGGCTGGGAAGTAAATGGATGGTTTGCATTATTTTCATGGTCTGGATTGATTATCGGATTTCAAGACGTTAGATGGATTGGGAGATTTCCACCTGAAAATCGGCTCCACCCAATGGTTCTCGTGCAGGAGGAGAGAGCTTACCGTTCCAGGTTCTGGAGGCTCGGGCGTTGCCGGAGGCGCTCGATGTAGGCCCCCACATTTTTGAAATGAGCGGGGACTTTGATCCCCAGTTCTGCAAGCATGATGATCCGCGGGGCGTGGGCTATATCCGCGAGGCTGAAGTCCTCCACCAGGTAAGAGCGGCCCTCCAGATGCTTTTCAAGTCGCTCTAAATGCTCCAGGATACGAGAGCGAAAACCGACCAGGTCTTCTTCTCCGAAGGTCCTCCAGCCTTTCTGGTGGATGAAGATCATCTCGGCGGGGCGTCCGAAGTTGTTGTCCGTGTCGTCTTCCCACAGGCGGATCTGCGCCCGGCGCACCGGGTCCTTTCCCAGCAGGGGCGGATCGGGGTGGAGGTCCTCCAAGTACTCGTTGATGATGGTTGAGTCGTAGACGATGGTTTCTCCATCCACCAGGGTAGGCACGGAGCCGTTCGGATTGAGGGTGAGATATTCCGGGCGGTCATTCTCATCCGCCCGCAAGTTGACAAAGATCGGTTCCCAGGGAATGGTTTTTTCGGCCAGTGCGATCCGCACCTTCTGACACCAGGGTCAGGTGGGCCAGTGGTACATCCGGATCATGATTGCCCCCTCCCGGAGTGATTTTGCCCCCGCAGCCAGTTCAGGATCGCTTCCAGAACGCTGCCCGAGATCGTGCGGGCTTTGTCGGAAATCGTATAGCAGTAGGTCGGGTCTCCGCGCGGATCGATGTCGCCGACTTTGAGTCCCTTGGTGACCGTGAGACCCGAGTACAGAAGACCGCGCAGGACTCCGTCGATCTGGACGCGGATATCCTCATCCCCCACGCGGGCCACTCGCTCTCCTTTCCAGACTATGTCGCCGATCTCCCGCTCGGCGACATAGACACCGTTGACAGGAGATTTGAGGACTCTCTCGGTGCTGTAGCCTCCGATGGTTCCAGGGATCCCCGTGTCCGGATCCGCTTCTCGATCGGTCCAGATTCTTCCCAGGTTGTGGCCGCGGTTCGTTTCAATGACGCAGTGAACATCCACGTCCAGACGCAGACCCGGTCCCAGCCCGACCACAAAAGGCGCATCGCTTGCCCGAGTTCCCAGGTTCCTTTTGGCCATCCGGGCATCGACGATGACACGAGGATTCATTTGCTTGCGGATCTCTGCCTGAGAATCGACGAGAACCGGAATCTCTCCCCTGGCCCAGAGAGACGACGCCTCGCGGATGTCTGAGATCAACTGTCCTCTCACGCCCTCGACCACGATCTGTCCGGTGTAGACGGCCGTGCAGAAGGAAACACCGCGCCGCACGGCCAGAGGCTTTGCAATTTCCGTAATGCAGACCTTGAATCCGCAACGGTTCAGGCGATGGGCCGTGGCGCTTGCCATTTCTCCCCCGCCCAGGATCAGAACAGCTTGGTCTCCGAATTCCAAAACTCCCTCCACTTCCTCTAAGGACCCTATCAGTTTACCACGAACTGGTTCCGGTTCTGAAGCGTCAACACCGAGGTACAGAGGGAGGAACAGCTTTTCGCGGGTTTCGCCCTGCACCCTGGAATATCGTTACGAAATATGTTAATTTAATAACGTATTGTTCGATAATCTTACACTCCCTCCTATGAGGGTGAGCAGGAGGTCTGAAATGTCAATCCCTTCTCTGCTGGAAATCGGCCGGAGGCTGAAAAACGCCAGGGAGGCTCTGGGATTAAGCCAGGAAGAGGTTGCCAGGAAAGCAGGTATTCCCCGGCCGGCCGTCTCTTTGATTGAGTCAGGCCGCCGGTCAGTGTCGAGTCTTGAACTGGTCCGGTTAGCCGCGCTTTATCGGCGTCCGGTCTCCTCTTTTCTTGAAGCTCAGGAAGTTGGTGCCCGCGAAGAGGAAGCTTTAAGTCTCCTCCTCCGAGCAGACCAAGTATCCGCAGCCGACCACGCTGAACTGATCGCCGTTCACGGGTTTTGCCGCGAGTATGCTGACCTAGAGCGGCTCGTTGTCGGTCAGGGCTACTTTCAGGTTCCGGAGTACCATGTGAGTCCTCGGTCTCGCCGGGAAGAGAATGCCATCCGCGAGGGGGAGCGCCTGGCGGCCAACGAGCGTCGCCGTCTCGGGCTCGGAAGCGCTCCGGTCCGCGACATGATGGCCCTCCTTGAAAAACAGGGGATCAAGGTCGTCAAGTGGCGATTCCCGCAGGCTTCTAAGGTCTCCGGTTGCTTCTTCCTTCCCAAAGAGGTTGGCCCCTGCATTGTCGTGAACCCAGCCCACCTGCACGTCAGGACGAATTTCACCGCTGCCCACGAATACTGCCACTTCATTCGGGATCGGGACCGCCTACCCGCTGAGGCCTGTAACCTGAAAGGGGTGGTCTCGCAGCGCGAGCCTTACGAGATCCGGGCCAATGCATTCGCCGCTTCTTTCCTCATGCCCGAAGAGGGAGTGGAAGAGTTTCTTGGGGAATTAGGGCTCACCCGGAAGTCCACTCTGGGGCCGGAGGATGTTGTCCTCGCCCAGCAGTTTTTCGGGGTGAGCTACTTGGCCATGCTCTATCGCCTTCAGAACCTCGGTTGGCTCACCGGAGAACAAAGGGAGCGGTTACAGACTTTCAAGCCCACGGAAGTCTCCCGCCGCCTCGGTTTAGAAATCGAGCGAAAGGAAGAGGACCTTCTCATCCCTCTCCGTTTCCTCCGGCTTGCACTGGAAGCTTACCGGCAGGGGAAGATCTCGCTTGGGAAGCTCGCTGAGCTTCTCCGAATGTCCCGTCAGGAAACTCAGGACCTATTAAGGTCTCTTCATATCCCGGCGAGGCTTGGGGCTGAAGATAAGGAGGCACTCAAGAGGGAGCAGGAGAGTGGGTGAGGGAAGAGGCGGTCCGGCCGATCGGCCCGTTGTTCTTGATAACTACAGGTGATTGGGGTAATTGCCCAATCACTAGAAAAACATATAACATATTGATTTATATATTGTTAAATTCTGATTGAATTAATAGTACTAAATTTAGTATCATTCCTTGCCGACCTAATGGAAGAATAGTAGAATATGGGCCAGTGGGAGGAATACTTAGAGAAAATTCGCAATAACCCCCGTAATGCCCGCTTTGACGATATTCTCAACTTGCTTAGGCACTATGGGTTTCACATCAGGCCAGGAAAGGGCTCCCACTATGTTGCCTCGCGTGGTCGCTACAGAATAGTCATCGTAAGAGAAAATCCGGTCAAGATCCCATATGTTCGACAGTGCATCAATGCGATAGACGCCGTGACGGAGGAGGACTCAGATGAGTAAGGATCTGGGTTATTACGTGAAATTGGACTACCCTGTCACCCTTAAGAGGTGCCAAGAGAACGGGGAAGTTTATTTCTTGGCAGAAATTTCAATTCTGCCGGGCTGCATGTCGCATGGTAAAACGCCAAATGAAGCGATGGAGATGATCGAAGAAGCCAAGGAAACTTGGATTCGCTCTTGCCTAGAAGATGGCTATGAAGTTCCTGAGCCCAGAGATGAAGAGGAGTATAGCGGCCGATTCGTCGTGAGAATTCCGAAATCGCTCCACAAGAATTTGGCCGAGATGGCTAGGCGTGAGAACGTGAGTCTCAATCAATTGGTTGTCAGTTTGTTATCAGCTAATGCAACTAGAGAAGCCTTCAACTTTCAGGAAGCCGCAGGAAGAGACCGATGGGTTAGGGAGCTAGTCAAAAATTGGCTACCTTCTTATTGCGTCGTATCTCAGGGTCCGGGTGGCAATGTTGTTGTTAGTTTCGATCCGGCCTTTCATCAAGAAGAAGTACAAATCTGGGATGTGGATGAGGCCAAATCAATTCCGAAGCTTGAGAATCCATTCTTCGCTCGGCAAAAGATACAGATAGAACACTCAGCTACTGAACAATCCGGAGAGACAAAGCAACCGGAGCTAGTCTAATGAAGGATATTTCCAATCTCACAATCGAAAGAACATTCATACTCCGTCAAGACTCTATTCCGTTTTCTGGTCTGCTGGCTCCTGGTGCGATTGAGCGCGCCTTTCAACCATTCAGATTCGGAGTTGCCGGAACAGTAATTCAAGAGCCTTCTAGTGGCAAAATTCTAGAACTCCACATGGCTAATGGGACTTTCGATGTAGATACGGAAAAAACTCTCATTGTGGGAAAACTTGACATCTCTGAGCGGAAGATTCATTTCACTATCAGTTCAACTCTTGAGGAAAGTGAGAAATTCTATCGGGTGGTATTAGACAGCATAGGTCGGGCTACTCAAACCCCAGTGTCTCCAGAAGCTGATATCTTGGTCTCGACAATACAGACCTCATGTGTAGTTACGCTCGATTGTTCCTTCGAGGCCTTCTTTTCTCCGAGATTCATTTCATTTCTTCAAGGGCGTGCACAACAGTTCCTGTCCATTTCCATGGCCGATGTTAACGTAAGGCCTTTTAAATTTTCTGCTGACGTCAGCTATGCTGTCAAAGATGAGAGCCTTCATAAACACAAGATCATGATCTCGAACAAACTGCTAGTCATTGAACCAAGAGTCAACACACCTTCCGAAGAGAAGCGCTTTTTCACGTCCTCTCCCTGCGATCCCGAAACGCACTTTACTCTACTTCGAGCACTTGAGGACTCGATGAGATAGCGTATCCCCCCGAACTCAAGGGGAAGCCCTCCTACAAAAATTTCAGGATTTACCCTTTCCAGTCCTCAGAACAAGCCCCGGCGGCGGCGCAGGAACCACTCGACGCACAAGACCAGGGTGAGAAGCGCAAAGGCCCAGGGAGTCTGCCCCAACTTCAGGCGGCGCTCGGCTACCAGCCGGAACTGGGAGCGGGATTCCAGCAGGCGGCGGATCTTGTCTACACCACCGCGACTAAGTTCTTCCGGAGAAACGACCAGGCCATGGGAGACATTGGCGAGGTTCTGCAGTGTTTCCCGGTGGGGATAACCACTGGCGGATTCCAGGATCCCACTGTGGACTCCAAACGAAAATTCGGCCCGGCTGGGATTGGCCGGCTGGTTTCTGGTCTCGACTTGCACCCGGTACTCGCCTGAATTTGTCGCGCGCCAGGTGGCGATGAAATCACCGGCCTTCTCTCCGGGTTTGGGAATAAGAGAAATGCGCTCCCCGCCGGGTCCTTGCAGTGACACGGTGAGCGTGGGATTTTTGGCCGGGCTGTAATCCCGGTCCAGGGCCCGAATGCGGATCGTCACTTCTTCGCCGGGCTCGTAAGCGCTCCTGTCTGCCTTCGCGGCCAGAGGATCAAGCCCCGGATCCCGCACGAGCCAGCGCACCATCCGGTGCACGAACTGGAGATAGGGGCGATTCGTTTGGTTTCCACCGGCAGCCGTGAAATTCCAGCGCCAGAAGTAGTCGCTCATGAGAGCAAGACTCCGCCCTTTTCCGGAAGAGCTTACGACGAGCAGGGGCTCACCGCTGTCCGCGCTTCCCGGATCGCGAGCCGTGGCCAGGACAATGGCGTCTCTCTTCAGGCGGTTCACCCGGTTAAAGCCGTCCAGGCGCGGCAGCTGATTCCAAACATCCGCAGGGGAATGGCCGTCGGAGCCAAGCCGGGTCATGGGGTGATTAATCCCCTCCCGGGTTAGTTGCACGGAAATGGAATTTTGCCGATAGGTGGCTTCGGGACCGTTCATCTCCACCGGCAGGATCTCTTCGATCGGGGTGCCCGCGTAGCCGCCGTCTCGGAAAGAACTGGGACCGCCGAGCATGGCGAAGGCTCCCCCTTTCTCCACAAATTTCTTGATGTTCTCCAGGTAGTAGAAGGGAAAGTAGGGAAGATAAGTGAAGTTATCGAAAATGATCAGGTCGAAGTTGTCGAGCTCCTTGGTAAAGAGGCGATCCGTGGGGAAAGGGATCAGGCTGAGATCGTTCTCCGGAACGTTGACCTCGTCCAGAGGAGTGCGCAGAATGACGAAGGAGACCAGATCAATGGTTGGATCGTTTTTGAAGGCTTCACGAAGGAAACGGTAGTTCCAGGAAGGGGAGCCGCTCACAATGAGGATCCGGATGCGATCGCGCAGCACGCGCACGGTGAACTGCGTCTGGTTGTTGCTGGTGATTTCCTCTTCGGCTCGCGCGGGGGTACTCACGGAGAGCTGGTAGTCGCCCACTTCCCTGGGAGTGAGCGTGAAGCGGACCTGCTCTTCCCCCTCCCCAGGCACAGTCACGGATTTGGATTGGATGATTCTTTCCCCCTGCCTCAAAATCAGCGGGATGGATAATGCCGGATAGCCGTGACTGCGGACGGAAAACTTCAACTCCATGGGCAGGTTCACAAAACCCAGAGGAGGAACATTCAGGGAGGAAATGGAGATGTCCCGGAACTTTTGAGAATTGCCCAGGGGAATCGCCACGACGGGAATTCCCCCTGCCCCCTCAGGAGGAGCCGCATCCGTCTGTGCACCGTCTGAAAGCAGGACGATGCCGGCCAGAGGAGCTTGTGCTTCCCGGCTCTGGTCGGCCACCTCGGCAATGGCTTTTTGGATTCGAGTGGCGTTTCCGTCCGCTCTGGCCTGGGCCAGTTCCTTTCCCGAGACCCGCTGAACGTCTTCACCGAACAGGTAAATTTGCGGGATAAAACTTCCCTGCAAATCGTGAAGAAGACCTGCCTGGGAACTCCCCAGGATTTTGCGGACGAGGTCGAGTCGGGTTACAGAGGGATCGCCGTCTTTGAGTGCCATGCTGCGGGAGTTATCCACCAGCACGGCCACGCCGGGGACCAAGCGCTCGCGCTCCTGAACCAGAAGGACAGGGCTCAGGAGCAGCCCGAAGAAGAGGGCCAGCGCCAGGATCCGCAACCCAATGAGCAGCACCGAATCTTTACGGCTCACCCGGGAAAAGATTTTGATGAACTGGAAACTCAGGAGAGCGATCGCGCCGAGCGCCAGCAAGGCGACAGCCCAACCGGGAATCAGGGGCTCCCAGGCCAGAGTGGAGGCGCTCCAAAGTGTGGAAACAGACGAGGGCATTAGAGAACCTTGCGCCGCAGGAACGGCAGATGAATCAAGTCGCGTTTGTAATCCGCGGTCAGGGCATAGAGGGCCACGTTGATCCCGAGACGAAACGCGTAGGAGCGCTGCGTGTCACCGCCGGGGACTGCCTCATAGCGCCAGTTTCCCAGATAGTCTCTCTCCCAGGCACTCCCCACGTCGTTTTGCGTGTAGAGGACGGGAGTCCAGTTGTCGAGCGTGATCCCCAGCAGGAATGGGTTTACGATCCGTCTGCCCCCCAGAGTGCGAAGCAAATAAAAAGACCGGAAGACGGAATGATCCTGAGGGAGACGCTCCAGGGGATGTTGCGGGAAAGCTCGCTCCAGTTCTCCTCGCAGGCTGCGATCAAAGCCCGAGCCCGGAGTCCCCGAGGCATCGTCGACGAAGAGGAGCCCTCCGAGGCTGGCGAATTTTCGCAAGTTCTCCGTCTCCTCGGCGGAAAACGGCGAAAACTCGTTGCGGCCCGTCAGGTACAGAAACGGGAACTGGAAGAGATCCCGATCGGTTAAGCTCAAGACCTTTCTTTCGGGCGCCGCATCGACGCTGGTGCGGGCGTTGATCTCCCGCAGGAACTCCACGTGGGCATTGGGGTGAGGATCCCAAGTCCCTCCCCGATAGCGGAGCTGGGCAAAGGTAAAGCGGCTGTGAGACGGCACGACTGCCTGAGCGGAAGCCGTATTGCTGATGAACAGGGACCCCAAAGCTCCCAGGGACTGAAGAAGAAATCGGCGCCGATCCATTCTCTCTTTTCCCCTCAATTGCGGTGCGCCACGAAGGCCTCGGCTGCCAAGACTCCTCCCAGAACCAGCAAGAACCAGGGGGAGAAGTCCGTTTCTTTGGTTCCTAAAAGTCCCTCCTCCTTGCCGGCGGGAGCTGCGATCCGCTCCATCGGGATCACGCCTGCTTTTCGTTTGAGTTGGGCGAAGTCCATCGGAGTCAGGTCGGACTCGGCGGCGGGTGGGTTCACCCCGTACCAGGTTTCCTGGCCGCCGGGAATCTCAAGACGGTATATCCCCGTGCGCCCCTGCGGGCGGATGACCGCAATCCCTTTCTCTCCGCGGTTTTCAACGGGCAGTGAAACGGAGCGCCCGCCGGGCTCTCGGAGGTGGGCCTCTTTCCCGATCCCGCTGACAGGGATCACCACTTCCTGCTTGGCTCCCCAGGGGATCGTTTGTGCTTTCTGATCTTCCAGACGGCCTGTGAGGGACAACACCGCCTGCTGCCACAAGGGGAGATATACGGAAGTGGCCGGGAGATTGTTCCAATCCAAGTCGGCACTGGAAGTAAACAGAAGGACCTTCCCTCGTCCCACGGTTGCATTCAGGAGGAGAGGATCCCCCCCTTCCAACTGCAGTAAAGAGCGTACCGGGATTCTGCCCGATCCCACTTTAAAGTACCGGGAGAAACGCGCATTTCGCAAGGCCTCTTGCTCGGGGCCGGCGAAGATCTTGACGATGGGGCTCTCCACATCGATCCGGGATATCCGAAACGGGTTTTTCCCCGCCGCGGTCTTCATCTCCAAAAGAGACACCGGCAACAGCGGGGTGGCTCCTTCGAAAAGGTCTCGGTTGTAGCGCTCTGCTTCTACCTTGTCTCCCAGGAAGACGATCAAGCCTCCTCCGTCCCAGAGGTAGCGGAACAGGGAACGGCGGGCCTCTGAGCTCAGGGACTCCACATTGGTCAGTATGACAGCCCCGTACTCCTTTAATGAGATCCCCTCGATCTCCTTGGGAGCTACGACACGGGGGGCAATGAGGCCCCGTTCTCCGACTCCTTCGGGGTGCAGGGCGGTGGTCAGATAATACGTGGCACTTGCGGACAGAGAAGGTCTGGGGTTCCCGTCGACAACGAGAACCCGGATTTCCGCATTCACATTGAGCGGGAAGAAAAAGCGGTCATCCGTGGAGAGATTATCCGGACCCAGCTCGACTCTTGCCTCCTGGAGTCCCGTGGCGGGAGGGAGAAACGAAAAATTAATCGCCCGGTGCTCGGACGGCGCCAGATCGATGAGCTGCTCGGCAACCTTGGTTGACCCCAGCCACAGGCTCACAGGCACCGCTTTTTGCTCCTGAATGGAGAAGTTCGCAACGATTGCCTTGAGCTGGGAGGGTGCCCCTTGCTGCATGGGATCCCGGGCAACCTCCACGCTTTGGACAGCGCGGTTTGGAGAGGGCATGCCGGTCGACAGATCCACCAGGGTCACGGGGATATCCAGGTTGATCCCGCGCAGAGAGGCGGGGTTGAACTGGTCCCAGCCGTTGCGCCCGAGGCCGGTGACGACCACGATGGCGCTTTTCCCCTTGGCTTTTTCCTTGGAAAGGAGATGGTAGGCCTGTTGAAAGACTCCGGGGATGTCTGCAGTCCCATTGGAAAGCGAGATTCCCTTCAGTGCGGCCAGTGCCTGGGCCCGATCTCCGAGCGTCAGAGGCCAGTCCGCCGGCGTCGCAGGACTTGTGGACAGCAAGGCGATCCGGTGTCCTCCCCCAAGATCCTGGAGAAAGATTTCTAGAATTTTTCGACCCCGGTCCAGTCGCGTCGTGTTGCCCTCCACGTAGCCCATGCTGAGAGAGTTATCCAGGATCAGGACCAGGGTCTCGCTTTGCCGGGCGATCTCCAGAATGTCCCGGGTGCGTGAGAGAACCGGATGGGCGATGAAAAGAGCCAGCAGCGCCAAGGCGGCCATGCGCAGGGCCAGCAGCAGCCATTGCCGGAGCCGATTGCGGCGCACAAGCCGGTTGTGGGCCAGCAGCAAATAGCGCATGGGGGCAAAGGGGACGCGGTACAGGCGCCGTTTGCTGATGAGGTGAATCAGCACGGGGAGGGCTACGGCCCCTAAGGCCGACAACATCCAAGGATTGGTGAAACCCATGGTCAACCTCGCTCGGAGAAAAACCGGATCAGGGATTGATCGAGTGGAACGGAGGTATCCAGAAGGGTATAGTCCATCCCCGCCTGCACACAAGCCCGGCGGTAGCGTTCACAAAATTCGTTGATAATTTCCATGTATTCCCGACGGATGACGGCGGGATCCGTGACGACTCGCAAATCCTCCTCGAGTCCTTCGAAACGCACCGTGTCCCGGAAAGGAAGAGTCAGCTCATCGCGGTCGAGTACGTGAAAGACCATGACCTCGTGATTCAGAAATTCGAAGCGCTTGAGAGACCGGATGATTCCGTCTCCTTCTTCCAGGAGGTCGGAGAGAACGATGACTAAGCTGCGGCTTTTCAAGCTCCCCGCCAGCTCGCTTAGAGCCTCGCCCACAGTGGTCTCGCCGCTGGGGACCAGGCCTTCGAGTGCGCTGGCGATGGTGCCCAATTGATTCCGTCCTGCCCGTGCCGGAAGGCTGTGCTTGAGCGTCTTGGCACACAAAGTAAATCCCACGGAGTCCCCCTGGTGCAGAAGGATGTGAGACATGGAGGTGGCAACGAAGCAGGCGTAGGCAAACTTGCTCCAGACTGCGTTTTCCCCCCGATACGACATGGAGGCGCTGCCGTCCAATACTAGGAAACAACGCCGGCTGGTCTCTTCTTCGTACTCTTTGATGTAGTAGCGGTCCGACTTCCCATAGGCTTTCCAGTCCACGTGGCGGATCTCGTCGCCGGGACTGTACTCACGGTGCTCGGCGAATTCCACGTTAAACCCTTTAAAGGTGCTCTTGTGAACTCCCGAAAGAAACCCCTCCACGCTGTGGCGGCTCTTCAGCGTCAAGGTGGAGAGCTTCCCCAAAAGCTGCGGATCGACGTAACTCCAGGCCATCTTATTCTTCGCTCCTGACTTCTTCCAGGAGCCTGTGCACCACGGTGCCGGAATTGATTCCGGCGGCGCTGGCCGCAAAGTTCGTCAGGATCCGGTGGCGCAGGACCGCCGGAGCCAGGGCCTGGATATCCTCCACGGTAACCGAAGGACGTCCCTGCAGAAGAGCTCGGGACTTGGCTCCAAGAACCAGATACTGAGAGGCTCGGGGACCGGCTCCCCAGTTGACCCACTCCCGGATGAACTCGGGAGCTTGAGGTTTATTGGGACGAGAGGCCTGGACCAGGCGCACGGCGTACCGCACCACGTGGCTGGCCACCGGCACCCGGCGCACCAGCTCCTGCATCTCCAAAAGATGGACGCTCTTCATGATTTTTTGCAGGCGGGGTTGATAAGCGGAGGTGGTGGTGGTGACGATCTCCACCTCGTCCTCGATCGGCGGATAATCAATGAAGAGATTAAACATGAACCGATCCAACTGGGCCTCGGGGAGAGGATAGGTGCCCTCGTGTTCAATGGGGTTCTGGGTCGCCAGTACGAAAAACGGGGGCTCCAGATCGTAGGTGTTCCCACCGGCGGTGACCTTGTGCTCCTGCATGGCCTGCAGAAGAGCCGCCTGGGTCTTGGGTGGGGTGCGGTTGATCTCATCCGCCAGCAGGATGTTGCAGAAGATGGGGCCTTTGATGAACTTGAAGGAGCGGTGGCCGCTGCTCACATCTTCCTCGAGGATCTCGGTCCCCGTGATGTCCGAAGGCATCAGATCGGGTGTGAACTGGATCCGGTTAAAGCGCAGTTCCAGGATCTCGGCGAGAGTGGAGATCAGCAGGGTTTTTGCCAGACCGGGCACCCCTTCGAGTAGACAGTGACCCCGGCATAGAAGGGCGACCAAGAGTTGTTCAATGATGGCATCCTGGCCCACGATGACTTTTTTAATTTCCGAGAGGATCTTCTCCCGGCTCCGGGAGACTTCGGCAACCTGGGCCAGGTCATCCCGGCTTTCTGTTAAAGCTGCTTCCATGATGACTCCCTTCTAGCGCCCGGGACGGGCGGAGGAGAGCAGGTTGGCAATTTCCTGTTCCTGTTTGGACCGGCCGGGGCTTCCCAGACGGTTATACAATTCACTGAGTCGCATATGAACGTTAGGATCGTAGGGATTGATCTGAATCTCCTGCTCGAAAGCATCGCGGGCTTCCTGGATCTTGCCGGCTTGCCAGTAGAGCTCCCCAAGGTGGCTGTAAGCGGGGGCGTAGTCTGGATCCGTACGCAGGATCTGCTCCAGGTAGGGGATGGATTCCTGGCCCCGGTTCGAGCGGATCAGGGTTGTGGCGAGCTTATTTAGGATGTAAGGAGAGTAGGGATCTTTGCCGAGACCGCGAAAATATTCCAGAACGGCAGTGGAGTTTTGGCCTCGAGACACGAACATGTCCCCCAGGCGTATATGATTGCGGGCCACCAGAGAGCGAATCTGCTTGAGCTCCTGTGCTTCCGTATCCACCATTCCCCCTTCCCGTACGGTGTAGTTGGGAAGCCCGACACCTTCAATTTCCTTAAGGCCTTTCTTGCGCAAGAAATCCTTCCAGGCCGTCTCAAAATCCGTGAAGGAAGTCCCCAGAGCGTTCTCGATGGCTTTGCGGGTTCCTCCCTCCCCCAGTGATTCGATGTCGCTCAGGATTTTCGGCAGGATTCCGGGTCCACCCTTGCTGATCAGGTAATCGATGGCCGAGGCTCCCTCGGCATACGAAAGCTGGATTTTTTCCGAAGTATCCAGATTCACCAGGGAGGGTTCCATGTCTTTGAAGGAGACAAACGATGAGCCGCGCAGGGCCCGGGCCAGGAGCGTTTCGTTGAGCGGGCTCAAGTAGAGCGGAGACTCGCTGCGCCAGCGGGCTTCCTCGTACTTGGCGAGCCCCTCGTGAAACCAGATGGGAGCATAATTCCCGGACAACTTGACGATCATGAGGTGCATGTATTCGTGCACCACGGCGTCGAGCCAGCGGTAGCCGCGCAGGAGAGTGCGGGGGGAGATCACCATGAGCTTATTGAACTTGGCAATCCCCACGGCCCCGGTGACTTCGATGTCTTTCCGGCTCAACGTAGAGGC
>DATEAK010000071.1:0-14731 GCA_035288405.1 bacterium
TTGTAAGAGGGGTCTGTCAGGACTTCCGGGTAACCCGTCAGGCTCGTGTTGAAGACGACCTCGCCGGCTGTCTCTCCCTCGGCACCGCAAGAGGTTCCTTTGTATACCGTACCGTCGGCTAAGGCCAGCATGGCTTCAGCCATTGTGGCTCCTTGCTGCCTGGACGCTGTGCTCGCGCGCGTTTTCCGCTTCGTAAACGATCCTTCCGGCCAACAAGGTGCAGACGACCTTTCCTTGCACTTCCCAACCACCAAAGGGGCAGTTGCGGCTGCGGGAACGAAACTTACCGACATCGATCGCGTAGCTCTTCTCCAGATCCAGGATGGTCAGATCCGCATCGGATCCTATCGCAAAACTCCCTTTGGGAATGGACAGGATGCGGGCCGGCTCTATCGTCATTTTGGCGATTAATTGGGGGAGCGTGAGCACTCCTTCCTTCACCAGGCGAAAACAGAGAGGGAATGCCGTCTCCAGACCGATCAGACCGAAGGGCGCCATGGAAAAGTCCAACTCCTTGGAGGACTGTTCGTGCGGGGCGTGATCCGTGGCGATGGCATCGATGGTTCCATCGCGCAACCCTTCCCGGAGAGCAGCACCGTCGGCGGCGGTGCGTAGGGGAGGATTGACTTTTGTGGCGGTGTCAAACGACCGCACGGCTTCATCCGTGAGGAAGAGATGATGAGGAGTGACCTCGCAAGTTACGGGAACGCCCCGTCGCTTGGCATCCCGGACCAGATGGATGGAACCTGCCGTACTCACGTGGGCAACGTGGAGCCGGCTGCGGGTCAGTTCGGCCAGCAGGATGTCCCGGGCGACCATGACCTCCTCGCAGGCGTTGGGCATTGGATTTAAGCCCAGCTCCGTCGAGACGAAGCTTTCGTTCATGACCCCGCCGGGGCAAAGGCTCTTGTCCTCGCAGTGGGAAATGACCGGCAGGCCGAACATGGAAGCGTATTCCAGCGCCCGGCGCATGAGGTGGGAATCGCGAACCGGCTGGCCATCGTCCGAAATCGCCACGATCCCCGCTTCCGCCATTTCCCCGATCTCGGCCAGTTCTTCTCCCCGCAGGCCTTTGGATACGGCTCCGATGGGGTAGACGTTCGCAGATCCCTCCAGACGGGCCTTTTCCAGGATGTATTCGGTCACGGTGCGGTTGTCGTTCACGGGCTGGGTATTAGCCATGCAGGCTACTGAGGTAAAACCTCCGGCTGCGGCGGCCGCCGTGCCGGTGCGGATGGTCTCTTTATATTCGTATCCGGGCTCCCGCAGGTGAGTGTGCATGTCGACAAACCCCGGGACCACACGCTTCCCGTGAGCATCGAGGGTCTCCTCGGCGACCAGGCTCCCCGGAGGGCCGAGAGCCGCGATGTGCCCGTTCTCAATCAGGAGGTCCATCACCGCATCGATTCCCCGGGAAGGGTCTAGAACGTGAGCGCCCTTAATGAGCAGCTTTTCCATAGGCTCCTCGCGAAAGTAAATAGAGTAGGGCCATTCGCACCGCCACCCCGTTGCTTACCTGTTCTAAGATGAGGGACTGGGTACAATCGGCGATCTCGGGAGAGATCTCTACCCCACGGTTGACCGGGCCGGGGTGCATGATCAGGACATCGGATTTGGCTCGGCTCAAGCGATCCCGGTTGAGTCCGAAGAAGCGGGCATATTCCTTCACAGATGGATACAGCCCCCCGTGTTGGCGTTCCTTTTGAATTCGCAGCATCATGATGACGTCCG
The DNA here is from genome assembly GCA_035288405.1 of bacterium. Classification (GTDB taxonomy): domain Bacteria; phylum JACPSX01; class JACPSX01; order JACPSX01; family JACPSX01; genus JACPSX01. The sequence continues at coordinate 1,732 of DATEAK010000071.1, forward strand.
TTTCCGCCAGTGCCTCGTCAAAGTCGCAGGTCACCCGGACTCCCATCTTCCCGATCTCGACAGGGATGAAGGTGGGGGGGCCGCAGACGGTGACCTCGATCCCGAGCTTGGTCATTCCGTAGATATCCGAGCGCGCCACGCGGCTGTGAGAAATATCTCCGACGATGAGAACTTTAATCCCTTCGAATTTTCCCTTGTGCTCTTTAATCGTAAACAAATCCAGGAGACCCTGGGACGGATGCTCATGGGCTCCGTCTCCGGCGTTGATGACCGAGCTCTTGACGGCGCGGGCGAGAAGCTGCGGCGCCCCGGAGACCGGGTGACGCACGACGATGATATCCGAGTGCATGGACTCGATATTGCGAGCCGTATCGATCAGGGTCTCACCCTTCACCGCGCTGCTTTCCGAAACCGTGAAGTTCACGACATCGGCGCTCAGGCGCTTGGCAGCCAGTTCGAAGGAAGTGCGGGTCCGGGTGCTGGGCTCATAGAAGAGATTGATGACCGTCTGGCCTCGAAGGGTGGGGACTTTCTTGACTTCTCTTTCAGAAACTTCCCGGAACGATCTGGCGACATCAAGAACGGTGAGAATCTCCTCGGCGGATAAATCCTCCAGTCCCAGGATGTCCTTCCGTGCAAAGTGCGCGTTTGTCTCCACGCTCTATTCCTCCCGGTCCCGGATGCCCACCAGGTCCGTGCCGTCGGTTTCCTCAAGCAGCACGTCGACGAACTCTTCGCGGGAAGTAGGAACGTTTTTCCCCACGTAGTCGGCCCGAATGGGGAGCTCCCGGTGTCCCCGATCGATGAGGACCGCAAGCTGGATGTTCTGGGGCCGACCCAGATCCATGAGGCCGTCGAGGGCGGCTCGAATGCTGCGTCCGGTGTAGAGAACGTCGTCCACGAGGATGATCCGGCGGCCCGTGACAGGGAATGGAACATCCGTGGTTCCCATAACGGATTTGGGAAGGCTGCGGCCCACATCGTCCCGGTATAGAGTGATGTCGATGATTCCCAGGGGAACCTGGAACCCTTCGATTTCCTGAATCTTGGCTGCCAGACGGCGGGACAGAAAGACTCCCCGGGTGCGCACCCCGATCAGGGCCAGATCCTGGCACCCCTTGTTGCGCTCCAGGATCTCATGGGCGATCCGTGTCAGGGCTCGGCGGATCCCTTCGGAATCCATGACTGTGGTCTTAAAGACGGGGATCTCACTCACAGGCGGAACTCCATAAAAAAACCTCCCCGAACACCGGGGAGGTTCCCTTCCTTACACTCGGCTGTTTTTTGTATTTCCGCATCCTGGTCCCCTTATAGCCTCTCAGGACTATTTAAAGGAGAGAATATGATTCCCTTATCCTTATTCCCTCTTATTCCCATCCGCAGTCGCCAGACAAGGCGAACTGAGTGAATTATACCCTATTTCATGTTCCGGGAGATATAGGCTTTTGTCTTCAATCCTCCCATCCACTCTTCATAGCGTTGCTCGGCCTTGCGATTAAAAAGTTCTTGGGAGATTCCTTCCCGGACCTCTTCCAGAGGGCGGGAGGCCCCACCCCTGCGATCGATCGCCTGCAAGATATGGTATCCAAATTGGGAGCGAAATGGAGGACTGGTCTCCCCTTTCTTTAATTCGAAGGCAATCTTTTCCAATTCCGGCATCAGTTGTCCTTTGTGGACGTATCCCAGATCCACCTCCTCCACTTGAACTCCTCGTGCCTCAAAGCTCTTGGTCAACCCGGGAAGAACCGCGCCCTTCTGGATTTGATTGTACGCTTCTTCCGCAACGCTGGCAGCTTTTTCAAAGGCGGCAGGATCGGTTTCAGGGCGGGCGTAGAAGAGAACATGGCGTAAGTGGATCTCCACGTTACTCAGGAATTGCTCCCGGTTTTTTTCGTAAAATTCCTGGATTTCTTTTTCGGTTACCTGGATTCGCGAGCGTATCTCAAGGTTGTTGAGACGCCGCGTCTGAATCTGCTCGCGGAGTTTTTTCTTGTAGCTGTCCAGGGTGAGCCCTGCTTCTTTCAACTGCAGGCGCAGAGTCTCATCGTTGAGCCCGTTTCTCTGTTTGACTTCCGCGATGGCCGAGTCCACCTCCTGGTCTCCTACAGTGACATGCATCTTTTTGGCTTCCTGGACCATGAGCCTTGCCTCGATCAATTTTTCCAGGATCCCCTGCTGGACCTCGCGAACCTTTTCGGCTTTCTCCGGGGCCGGCAGGTCCGGCTTGAGAGTATCTACCTCTTCCAGGCTGGCTTGTTGGACCTCACTGATGGTAATGATGTCCTGATTTACGGTGGCGGCAACGCCATCGATGATGACGGCTCCGGCCGGCCGCGGAATCCAGCTGACAAAAAGGAACAGGAGGGATAAAAGGAGAAAGACGGGACTCTCATTCGAGAATCGCGACTCGGGAACTGGTTTGTCTTCCATTCTCACTTCCTCGTTCTTTGCGATCTTGTTCGCAAACGATCACTCCATGGGAGCTGAACCTGGCAGATTTTCTGCAAGTGGACTTCCTGACGATCTTTCCGAAAATTCACGGTACCGTAGCACAGCCTTCCAGGCGATGCAACAGGTTTTTGACTTCTGGAAAGACAGTCTCCCACCGGGAGGAGTTCAGCTTCACTTGTAGAGTATCCTCTCCGATGAAGCGCAGGTTGGGATTTTTGTCGGCCAGTTCGAGGAGCCGGGCGGCGGATAGAGGCGTGCCTTGATGGAAGGTCAGCGTCAGGTGTTGATTGCTGCGCTCCACCCGCAGAATTTTCAGAGGAGCCGCCAGGACCCGAATCTGCACGGTCTGAACCAGACGCTCAACGGGAGGTGGCAGATGTCCGAATCGGTCCCGCAATTCCTTTTCCATGTCCTCGAGCCGGCTAGGTTCCTGAATCGAGTAGAGCCGCTTGTAAATCATGAGCCGCTCTTTGGGATCGGGGAGGTAGCTCCGGGGAATGTAGCCGTCTGCATTCAGGGAAACCTTGGTCTCCACCTTTTCCGGGACCTTTTCCCCTTTGAGTTCCGCCACGGCTTCTTCCAACAGCTTGCAGTAGAGGTCGAATCCCACGGCCGCAATGTGGCCGGACTGCCGGGCGCCCAACAGATTGCCCGCTCCGCGGATCTCCAAGTCCCGCATGGCCAGCCGGAAACCGGAGCCCAGTGTGCTTAGCTCTAAAATCGCCTGCAACCGCTTCTTGGCTTTAGCCGATAGGAGATCTTCCCCGGGAACCAAGAGATAAGCATAGGCCTGTAGGCGGTCCCGGCCGACTCTTCCGCGCAGCTGATAGAGTTGGGAAAGCCCCATGCGATCCGCGCGGTTGATGATGATGGTGTTTGCCGCCGGGATATCCAGACCGGATTCGATGATCGTCGAGCACAAAAGAAGGTCGATTTTACGCTCGATGAACTGGACCATCACGCGTTCGAGAACCTTTTCGTGCATCTGCCCGTGGGCGACTGCGATCCGGATCTGCGGAAACAGACGGCGGAGGTAGATCTCCATGGAGAGGATACTTTCCACCCGGTTGTGGACGAAAAAGATTTGCCCTCCCCGGGAGAATTCGTTGCCCACGGCCTCTCGCAGGATCCGTTCCGAAAAGCGCCGAATCAAGGTGCGGATGGCGAGACGGTCCGCCGGTGGAGTGTCGATGACGCTCAAGTCCCGGAAGCCGGACAATGACATCTGCAGAGTGCGGGGGATCGGAGTCGCCGTCAAAGTAAGTATGTGCACCGATTCCCGGAGCTGTTTGAGGCGCTCTTTATGGCGGACGCCGAAACGCTGCTCTTCATCGATCACCACGAGGGCCAGGTTTTTGAAGATCACATCCTTCTGCAAGAGTCGGTGTGTACCGATGAGGACGTCGAGAGTGCCTTCGTGCAGGCGCCTGAGGATCTCTTTTTGTTCCCGGGGGGAGCGGAACCGGCTTAGGACGTCCACGCTGATGGGGTAGGGGGCGAATCGAGCTTTGAAAGTCTGGAAATGTTGTTGGGCGAGCAAGGTGGTGGGAACGACGACGACTACCTGGTTGCCGTCATAGGCCGCCTTGAAAGCGGCCCGGATGGCCACCTCGGTTTTCCCGTAGCCCACATCTCCACAGATGAGACGATCCATGGGCCTGGATTGCTCCATGTCTCTTTGAGTGTCGTCGATAGCCGCTTGCTGATCCTCGGTTTCCTCGAACTCGAAGGCCGCAGCGAATTCCTGATGCCACTGGGTGTTCTTGCTGAAGGGAGTCGTGACGGCGATCTGTCGCCGGGCGTATAGTTTCAGGAGTTCCTCGGCCATTTCTTTGAGGGATTTCTTGACCCGCTTTTTCACGCTTTCCCAGGAGGAACTCCCCAGTTTGTCCAAACGGGGTGGAGTGGAACCGGCCCCACGATATTTCTGCACCAGGTTGATCAACTCCACCGGGAGATAGAGCTTATCGTGGTCGGCGTATTCGATATCGAGAAAGTCTCCCTTCAGTCCCTGGGTCTCCAAAGTCTTGAGTCCCAGGTAGAGACCGATTCCATAGTTCATGTGCACCACGAAATCGCCTTCGTTCAGATCGCGGAAGTCGTGGAGGCGGTCCCTGCCGTCGCGCGTGACCCCTAAGCGGGGCTTTCGAGTTGTGGTGCTGCTGTGGAAAATATCATCGTCCGTCAGGAGTCGGAACCCCAGAGCCGGCAGTCCGAAGCCGGTAGAAAGCTCTCCCAGACATAGCCCCAGAGGCACCTGGGGTACGGGAAGCTCTTCCGGAATTTCTTCCACGAGTTCCTCGAAGGATTCAAAGGCGGGACACCCCAGTTCATTTTCCTGCAGGAAGCCGGCGAGTCTTTGCCGGCGAGCCGCGGTGGGGGCGACCAATACGATCTTTTCTCCGGTCTTGTACCAGCTCTGCAGATCGTGGAGAAACTCCCTGATGCGGCCGCCGTAAGGCCTGGCCGCTTCGGTCACGAGTGGAAAGGGAATATAGGAGGGATCACCGGCCAGATTTAACGCACTCAGTTCCACGACCGGACAGTTTTCCGCTGTCGAAAGCTCGGAGAGGGAGATATAAAAGGACTCCGGTGCGGGCAGGAAAGAATCTCTGGGGCTCTCGTTACCGGAGGAGTCCAAAAAATTCGCCCGCAGTTCCCTTTCGACCCTTTGGAGGTCTTGGGGTTCGTCCAGCACAAGCACGGGAGTTCTGGCAAAATAGGAGATTAGATTTTCCAGATGCGGATAGAGAAACGGGCTAAGACTCTCGATGCCGGGGAAAAATTCCAGGCGATCGAGTCCTTCCTTTAAGGAGCGAATTCTGGAAGCAGCGTCCGGCTGGTTGGCGGAAGACCGGTTGAGAAGGTTCAGCGCGTTCTCCACGGACTTTTCCAGCAGGGGGACCTCCCGGGTGGGGATCGCCTTTACCTGGTCAACGGCCTGTAAGGATTTCTGACTCTCCGGGTCGAAGAACCTCATGGATTCCACCTGATCCCCGAAAAATTCGATGCGGACCGGGTACGAGTAGAGAGGAGAAAAGAGATCGAGGATCCCGCCGTGAGATTTGAAATCTCCGGGAGACTCGACGGGATCAGAAGGCCGGTACGCCAGACGGAGGAGATGTTCCATCACACTCCCGCGGGAAATTTCCTGGCCTGCATCAAAAGTAAAAACGGCCTTTTCATAAATTTCCCGAGGGAAGGTTCTTTGCAAGGCGGCTTCCAGGGGGGCAACGACGAAGCGGGCCGTCTCTGCCCGGAGTTGCTCCAGAGCCCGCAGGCGCTCAATGCTGATTTCCGGAGAAGGGGAAAGGAACTCCGCGGGAAGGACATCCCAAGCAGGGTATTGGATCGCCGGATCTGTAGCCTGGAAAGTCCCTTCGGCGTGTGCTCCAGGTCCGGAAAAGAACGCTAGGTCTCTCCAGAGAATCTCGGCATTTTCCGGGTTCGCGCTGATTATCAGTAGAGGGCGTTGCAAGGTGCGCTGCAGGCTGTATAAGAAGAAGGCCTTGGCGGAACCGTGTAGTTCGCTGATGCAAAGCCTGCCGTTGGATTCAAGAGGCTTAAGGAGAGTTTTCCAATCGGAGGCGAGAGAGATGCTGGAGAGTCTGTTCATGGCAGTTGCTTACCGGGAGTCGAGGTCATGTTTCTTCAACCGGTAACGTAAGGACCGGAAGCTTAGATGGAGAAGCTCAGCGGCCCGGCTCTTCACGCCGTCTGATTTTTCCAGGGCCTTGATCAAGATCTCCTTCTCCAATGTGTCGAGGGTCTTTTCCAGATCGAGTCCGTCGGTGGTTAGCTCCGGTATCCCGCCGCTGGGCCCCGGTTCGGTTTGCCTGAGTTTGTCGGGGAGGCTCGTGGGCAGGATCATATCCCCGGATTCCAGAGCCACGGCCCGTTCCACCACATTTTCCAGTTCCCGGACATTGCCCGGCCACGGATAGTTTTTCAGAAATTTTACCGCCTCGGGGTCGAAGCGTTTTACAATCTTGCCTGCTTCGAGGCAGTATTTCGTCAGGAAATGGTCCGCTAGGAGGGAGATGTCTTCCCGGCGCTCCCGGAGAGGGGGGATCTCGACGGTGATCACGTCCAGGCGGTAGAAGAGATCTTCCCGGAACTGGCCGCTGGCCACGGCCTGGTCCAGGTCCTGGTTGGTGGCTGCAATCACCCGCACATCCACCTTGATGTCTTGCACTCCTCCGACTTGTTTGAATTCCCGCTCCTGCAGGACCCTCAGAAGCTTTACCTGGATGGAGAGGGGGGTCGTGCCGATCTCGTCGAGAAAAAAGGTCCCTCCATCAGCGAGTTCCAATAGCCCTTTTTTGTGATGTTCCGCTCCCGTGAAGGCACCCTTCACATGGCCGAAAAGCTCGCTTTCCAGCAAGGTTTCCGGCATGGCACTGCAGTTGACCGTGACAAAAGGTTTGTCCTTACGAGAGCTGTAGGCGTGGATGGCTCGGGCCACGAGCTCTTTCCCTGTGCCGCTTTCCCCTGTGATGAGGACTGTACTTCGAGAGTCGGCCACCTTGCGGATGATCTCGAAGACCGGCTGCATCTTCTCGCTGCTCCACACGATTTGTAAAAACTCCCCGCGCTCCAGGATCTCCCTTTTTAGCAGCGTGTTTTCTTCCTCCAGGTGCTTCTTTTCCAAGGCGTTGCGGATGATCAGCTTGAGCTCATCGACCTTGAAGGGTTTGATGATGTAATCGTAGGCGCCCTTTTTCATGGCTTCCACGGCGGTTTCAGCCTCTGCATAAGCAGTAATCATGAGGACGGGAACTTGAGGGCAGTGGGCTTTGACTTCTTCCAGCACGTCGATGCCGTCCATGGAGGGCATTCGGATGTCGGTAATCACCAGATCCACGGGCCCGTCTTGGAGAACTTCCAAAGCTCGCTTCCCCCGTGCTGCCGTGACTACCTGGTAGCCTTCTTTTTGAAGCAAGATCTCAAGGAAATCCCGCATACTCTTCTCGTCATCGACGACCAGGATCCGGTCCATCTACTCTCCCATCTTTTTCCCTTACCCTCCCTCGATCGTGGGGGAGGGTGGGTGGGGGACTGACAAAGTTTGTCAACCGAAGGGTAGTCGGTTTGACAAAAATTGTCAATTTTTGGGGGAAAATTACGGGTTGCAGCCTTTGAAAATCGCTCAACTTTTTGTAAGTTATGTCGTTACAGCTGGTTGTGGCGAGTGACTTAGATCACAGGGAACTGGCACGAGGGTTGCTCTCTTTCCAAGTGTCTTTCGAATAGAGAGCGGTTCTTGAAAGGGGGTGAAGGACGGAACCGATAGAGTCATAGAAACAAAGCTCACCTGTCCCTCTCCCTTGGAGGGAGAGTTAGGGCAAGGGGATTCTCAAATGAGAGGAGATTCATCGCATGTTGAGTAAGATGAGAAAAGCAATGTCGGGCGAGAAAGGTTTTACCTTGATCGAGCTCATGATCGTCGTGGCCATCATCGGGATCCTGGCGGCCATCGCGATCCCCAACTTCCTGCGCTACCAGATGAAGGCCAAGACTGCCGAGGCCAAGGTCAACTTGGGAGCGATCAAGACCTCCGAAGAATCGTACCGGGCTGAAAACGATATCTACTTCCCGGCTGCGGCTGCTCCTGCTGTGGCTGGTGTGGATACGGCGAAGCTTGCCTTCGTCACGAACGCTGGGTTTACAGCCATCGGCTTTGCCCCTTCGGGCAACGTTTATTACTCCTATTCCGCGGATACCACCGCCGCAGTGGCCGCAGCTGCGCTGGCGGATGGCGGCGCCTTTGCGGCCGCGACGGGTGCTGGTCCGGTTGCCGCCCCGGTTTTAGGTTATGTGGCTACCGCCACAGGTGACCTGGACGGTGATAACGCAAACCAGACTTATGGTCTTAACAGTGTAGGTTCCAACGTGGCCCGTTCCGGTGCCGCTAACGTATTCTAGGGCGTCTTCAATAAGGGCCGCCCGCCGGAGGTGGGCGGCCCTTGGTTTCTTTTGACTTGAAATCTTCTCTCTACCAGATAACAAATCCACTGCTTATCGGATTCCTCCTGATCCTGGCGGTGGCGACCTACGGGGTTCAGCGGAACCTGGAGGTTTTTCACGCGCGGGCGCGGAAAATCGAGGATCTCAAGTACCTCCCCTCGGGAAAATTCTTAAAGCCGGCCTCTTTAGGCTATCAGAACCTGCTATCGAGCCTGTTCTGGATCAAGACCGTGGGCTATTTTGGCAACCATGTCTTGACGGACCGCCAGTACCCTTATCTCTACCAGCTTGTGGACGTGGTCACGACGCTGGATCCGCTTTTTGAATACCCCTACGAATTTGGCGGCATCGTGCTGGCATTGGAAGTTGGGCATTTAGATCTCTCCGATGCTATTTTGCGAAAAGGTCTGAGCAATGTGCCGGAAAAGGACCCGCGCTACTGGTATCTCCCGTTTTTCCTGGGGTTCAACTACATGTTTTACCGGCACGACTTCAAGACTGCGGCCCACTACATGGAAATTGCGGCCCGCCATCCCGGCAGGCCAGAGTATCTCCCGCTGCTTGTGGCCAAGCTGTATGCGAAAGCCTACGAGCCCGCCGTGGGATTGCAGTTTCTCGAAGAGATGTACCATTCCACAGAAAATGAGCAGCTCAAGGAGCGGATTGCTCAGCGGATCCGGGAGGTAATTGTCGAGCGGGATCTTCAGTTCCTTGAGAGGGCCCGGGACGAGTACAGAAAGTTCAGGGGGACATATCCCGAAAATCTCCAAGCACTGGTGCAGGCGGGGATCATCCGCTCGATTCCTCGGGAGCCGCTTGGCGGCAGTTACCGGATCGATTCCCAGACCGGGGAAATTTTCAGCACGAAATTCAAGGAACGCCTGCGAGTCTATGTTCCCAGGGAGCCGGGCGTCCAGGAGAGCATCGGGAAACCATGAGTGCAATCCAGATCGAAAATTTCTCCAAGGAGTTCCACCTCGGCTTTCGAATGCGCCGGATTCTCGCTGTCAAGGATCTCTCCTTCACCGTGGAGGAAGGGGAAATTTTCGGCTTCATCGGACCCAACGGGGCCGGCAAGACGACCACACTGAAAGCCTTGGTGGGACTCATTTCCCCTACTCGGGGTAAGATCACGATTCTCGGCCGCGATGTGCGAGAGGCGAGAAGCAGGCAACATCTGGGCTTCCTCCCGGAAGAGCCCTATTTCTACCGTTATCTCAAAGGGCGAGAGTTTCTTCATTTCTACGGGCAGCTTTTCGGCTTGCCTCTTTCCTTCCGGTGCCGTCGCATCGACGAAATGCTCGAACTGGTGGGAATGAAGGAGGCGGCCGATCTGCCCCTGCGGAAATATTCAAAGGGCATGCTGCAGCGCATCGGCCTGGCTCAAGCTCTCATCAATGATCCCATTCTGGTCATACTGGATGAGCCCATGTCCGGGTTGGACCCGGTCGGTCGCAGTCAAATCCGCCAGATTATCCTCCACCTCAAGGAACAGGGAAAGACCGTATTGTTTTCCTCTCATATCCTCGCTGACGTGGAAATGATCTGCGATCGGGTAGCTCTCATCGTGCGCGGAGAACTGCGCCAGGTGGGGGCACTCAATTCTTTTTACCCAGGCGGGACCCGGGAAATTGAAATTGTCGCTGCGCGGGTGAGTGTGGATCCGTTGCGGCGGGCGGGATTTGACGCTGTGGACCTGGACGGCAGCGTTCTCGTTCGCGTCAAAGATGAAGAGGCGAGAGACCGGGCCATTTCGGAGATTTTGGCTCAGAAGGGTCAAATCCTCTCCGTTATCCCCCAGCGGGAGAGCCTGGAGGATGTCTTCGCCCGGGAGATCCGTTAGCCATGAAGATCATCGCGATTGCCGTCAATACGTTTCGAGAAGCGGTGCGAGACAAGATCCTCTATAGCCTTCTCTTCTTTGCTCTGGTCATGATGGGGTTGTCGGTGATTCTGGGCAATCTGACGATCGGCGAACAGATCAAGATTATCGAGGACTTCGGGCTGGGGACAATTTCGCTCTTCGGGGTCCTCATCGCAATTTTTGTCGGGGTGGGATTGGTCTATAAAGAGATCGAAAGGCGGACGATCTACACCATTTTATCCAAACCGATACCCCGCTGGATTTTTCTGCTGGGAAAATACGGCGGTCTTCTACTGACTCTTTTTGTGGAAGTCTTCGTCATGGTGGTGTTCTTTTCCCTTCTGGTTTTCTTCTACGGAGTCGGTTTTGATTTTGCTCTCCTGAAGGCGATCGGTCTCATCTACCTGGAACTGGCGTTGATTACTGCCGTGGCTCTGTTTTTCTCTGCCTTTACGACTCCCACTCTGAGCGGGTTTTTTACTCTGGGGATTTTCGCAATTGGCCACCTGAGCACGGACCTGAAGGTCTTTGGGGAGGGAACGAAAGACCCGTTCCTCTCGGGTCTGACCAGTTTTTTGTACTACCTTCTTCCCAACTTGGAGAACTTCAACATAAAGGGGCAGGTGGTGCATCAGATCCCCGTTTCCTGGGAATTTATCGGGTGGTCCACCCTTTACGGGCTTCTCTACATTGCCGGAACCCTGTTGCTCACCGTTCTGATCTTTCAGAAGCGGGATTTTCGATGATTCGGTTCATCTTTCGCTCCCCATTTTCCGATAAGCATCCAACGGGCTTGGGGAGGAAATCTTTGCATGAGGATGCGAGGGCAGCAAACCTCCTCAGGGGAGAGGGGGTTTACACTGATCGAGCTCATGATCGCGGTGGCGATTATCGGAATCCTGGCAGCTATCGGGATTCCGAGCTACATGCGCTACCAGCTCAATGCCAAGGCTGCAGAGGCTAAGTACAACCTCGGAGAGATTCGTACCGTAGAAGAAGCGTACAAGACCGAAACCGATACCTACTTGGCCGCTGCATCCGCCCCCGGTGGGGCCGTGGGTTCGGCCAAGCAAGCCTGGGTTGGCAATGCCGGATTTGACACAGTAGGCTTTGTCCCTGCCGGCAGTGTGTATTACAACTATGCCGTGGATGCGATGGGAACTCCTCAGGTCACGCTTGCGGACGGCAGTGGTTTTGCGGCCACAACGGGGACATCGACCGCCCCGGAACTGGGCTACAAGGCAACGGCGGTGGGGGACCTAGACGGGGATGGCACAGCCCAGATCTATGGTGTGACGGATCAAGGCTCCTATGTGGCTCGCTCTGCAGCCGTTACTGTGTTTTAAATGTGTAAATGGCTAGCCGGGATTTCCCAAAGAGCGGTCAGACCGGTTGTGGAGTGAGGACCGCGGCCGGCAGCGCGATTTGGAACGTAGTTCCCTTTCCTACCGTGCTCTCTACAGTAATCTCCCCATGATGTTCTTCGATGATCTTGTGAACCAGAGCCAATCCCAGGCCCGTTCCTTGTTCTTTCGTGGTGAAGAAGGGGTCAAAAATCTTGTCAAGAACCTCCGGCGGGATCCCTTCCCCGGTATCCTGTATTGAGATCCGACAAGTTCCGAAGCTATGGATATTTCTCGAATCCGGTGAGCGGAAGCCAGGGGATCTGTGGGGCATTGTGGCCGTGGTCACGCGCAAAATCCCTCCACCGGGCATAGCCTGCAAGGCATTCAGGAATAGGTTCCATAGCACCTGTTGAAAGGGCTGTGGATCTACTGCGGCGATGAGGCCGGGTTCCTCAAGGTGGGTTTCGATGAGTACGGCGCTGTTGTAGAGTTCGTGATTTTGAAGCAGGGTCAGAGAATCTCGGATCAGACCGTTGATTTTCTGATGGGCGATTTGCAGAGGTTGAGGTCGGGCGTAGGTCAGAAACTGAGTCACGATGGAATTGAGACGGTTTGTTTCCTTGACGACGATCTCCATGAGGCGGCGGTTGGTTTCGTCAAGCTCCAGCTCTTCTTGCAGAACTTGCACCGAGCCACTGAGAGAACCCAAGGGATTGCGGATCTCGTGAGCAATCCCGGCAGCCAGGCGACCTACGGCCGCCAGTTTCTCCGCACGCTTGACCTGCAGCTCCAAGGCTTTGAGTTCCGTCGAATCTTGGAATAAAAGAATCGTTCCCTTGACGGTGCCCTTTTCATCCTTGAGGGGGGAGAGGCGCATTTCCAGGTAGATTTTCTGGCCATCCGGGCGGTTGAACCAACTCTCGAAGCGCTGGATGGCGACTCCGATCGGCTCTCGTAACAGGATCTGGTGCCAGGGGAAATCGGGAAAAATATCCTGGCAAAGCGCCCCGCGGACCTTCGCGATCGGGGAGCCGCAAATCTTCTCGGCCTCCTGGTTGCAGGTTGCGATCTGCCCGGAACCGTTCAAGGTCATGAGGCCGCTGTTCATGCTCTTGACGATGTGCTCGTGAAATTCCTGGAGTTCAAGCAAATTCTCGCTCTTCTTCTCCAGTTCCACTCCCGTGGCTCTGACCTTCTCGGCCAGGTAACCGCTCAGGTAGGCCACTAGAAAAAAAGCGACGATGTTGAAGGACACCTTGTATAGGGCGTACTCTCCTTCTACGAAGCTATCTACTTGGGAGTGGAAGTAAACGGAAGGCAGAAGCTGGCGGAGTTCCAGGTTTGATAAGAGACCGTAGAGAATACTGGCCAG
>DATEAK010000072.1:0-4436 GCA_035288405.1 bacterium
TAGGCCAAAAATGAGCGCCACGACCAGGAGAGGGAAGTAGGATCCATCCGCAGGAGTCCAGGCGCGTAAACGTTTCCCGATCTTCGAACTCTCTTTACGACTCATTGTTCATCTTCCAGACGGAAGGTAAACGCGATCTTCTTCTCCATAGGAACCGGCTTTCCTCCCCGGGTAGCCGGCACGAAGGTGGCGCTCTCAAGAGCTGCGACGGCGGCCTGGTCGAGTCTGGAAAAACCGCTGGACTTGACGATCCGGATTTTCTCCCGCTTGCCGTCCACCCCCACGGCAACTGCCAGAATCACGGTGCCTTCTTCTCCCCGCATCCCGAGGCGGGATTCTTCGGGGTAGGCAGGCTTTTTAAGCCCGACGATTTTTAGAGGAAAAACCTCTTCTCCACCGTCGAGACCGTTCACGTCCCCATCCGGAGCCTCATGGGAACCTTTTCCCGAGCCTCTTCCTGAACCCAATGCCGAACCCCCCGGTCCGGATCCTCCTACCGTACCACTCAAAGAACCCGGATTGAGGCCGGCTGATTGTCCGCCTCCATTCGCCTGACTCTTTCCTTCCGCAGAAGAGAAAGAAGAAAGATCGCCGGAGTTTTTCTTCCCCGCTGGAATGACCGGACGGATCTCCTCGGAGTTCCCCGAGACATTTGCCAGAACAGCCGCAGAGGCCAGCGAAGAACCAATCCATGGTCTGGGTGAGCTCGCAACAAGAGAACCGGGTGCCTCACTGTTCGGAGAACCGACTCCGTTCGCAGTGGTTTCCGCTAGAACTGGGGCCTCCACGTGTGCAACACCCCAAACCGGGGAAAACCATGGCTTGGAGCGAACAACGGATGATCGAGGCAATGTTTTCGGAGAAACAGGAGAAGCGCTGGACACGTCTAATGAACGAACCATCACGAATTGCAGGCGGGCCGGGCGCCGCGAATTTTGCACAGAGGGACGCCCGACCGAACCCGCCAGCGTAAATAACCCCACGTGGAGTGCAGTTGAAAGGCACAGGGAAAGTGCCAGCCAGGGAACCTTCATCTCTTCAGCATCCTCACTTATCCTTATTGAAGAGATCGTTAGCTCAAGATATTAGAGTCCTTCGAAGCGATAGCTGAGACTTGCGTACGCCCCGAGCCCGCCGGCCGGAACCAGGAAAGGTTCCACAAGGCCCGTTCTGTTGTTCGTGGCGATGATTCCCGAAGTCTCATACTTCTTATTCAACAGATTGTTGATTACCAGTGAGGCGGTCATCGTCCCTCCGGGCACCTTGCGCTCATAGGCGAGCTTACTGTTGAAGACCCAGTAGGGTTTCAGGCGCTCGTTTTGGTTTGCCTCGTCGTTCAACATAAATTGGCTGCCCACGTGGGAACCCGTGAGACCCATCGTCCACCCGGCTCCCGGGTGGTAGTTGGTACCGCCCCCCAGCCGGTGTTTAGGCACCAGCGGGAAAGTATCTCCCTTCTGAATGGTTTGAGAAAACGTGGGGGCAGGCCCCGAAACGGTGACATCCGTCTCGAAGGTGGCCTCTGTGTAAGTATAATTGAAAAACCCGTTCACCTGATCTCCGTAGTGCGCTTTCAGCGAGAGCTCGATTCCTCGCCGGCGCGACTTCTCGATGTTTTCATTGAGCCCGGTAAATGCCTCCGGATCGGTAAAGACAAAGAAGATCTCATCGCGCAGATCGGACTGGAAAAAGGCCAGAGTTCCCTCCCCCCATCCGCCCAGGCGGCCCCGGATCCCGACTTCGTGATTCTTGGACTTCACGGGCTTTAAATTCGGGTTTGAGGTGAAGGCTCCTTGTGCAAATAGTTCATCCGAGGTGGGAGTCCGAAATCCTTCCGAGTACGAGTAATAAAATCCGAGGGCGGGAACCGGGTTGTACGCGATGCCTGCTCTGGGACTCAGTCTCTTGAACTTTTTAGCGCCGCTGTTGCTGGGGTCGATCTGGTCGGTAAAACTCATGCGGTCCAGATCGTAACGGAAGGCGCTCGTGATCGTTACCTTGGGGGACACATCAAGCGAATCCTGCAGATACAGTCCATTGGTGTTTTGCCGGGTCTCTCGGCTGTTCCGGAACGGAAAACCCGAGATGGAGTATCCCACATCTCCAATATCGTTATGGTTGTACTCCACTCCCAGGCTGAGGACGTTGCGGCGGCTGCCCATGCGGGTGTCCTGGGTCAGTTGCAGTGCCCCACCCTGGGATTCGATATTGGGCTCGTCGCGCGTCGTAGAGGTCTGGCCGAACACAACGCTTTCCGTCGCCAGATGCCGGAAATAGGTATTTACGGCCAGAGAAAAATCCCAGGGGAGCTTCTGGCGCCCGTTAAACACCACGGTATTGAGCCGGTTGTCCTGAAAGTCCCCCGGTGTAAAATTCTTCGTGCGATCGATGGAGAGCACACTTTCCGGCAGAGAGCCGGCCTGACTCAAGCGATCATTGATGTGAGTAAACGACAGGGACAGGTCGGTTCCGCTCTGGGGCTTGAAGCCGATTTTTCCCAGAAAGCGCCGCAGATTCCCTCCCGATTCCTCCCGGAAGCCTCTCTCGCTTTCCCGGCTGCCCGCGAAGAAGTAGTCCCACTTCCCGAATGGGCCGCTGGTCTGCAGGCGGTAGTTCTCCCGGCCGAAGCTGCCTTGCAGTGTCTCAAAAGTCGACGTGGATTTCGCGCCACCGCGCTTGGTGATGATGTTGATCACGCCGGACAGGGCATTTCTGCCGAATGGAGCCGACGCGCCGGGTAGAATCTCGATGCGCTCCACTTCCTCAAGAGGCACGAGATCGAAGTTCGTCTGATTGAAATCCGGTTGGTTGACCCGCACACCGTCCACAAAAACACTGATGGAAGGAACAGGCTGAGCGTTAAACCCCCTCAAGTCGATGGTGGATTGAAAGGAATTCCCCACCTGATCGAACACCACGATGCCGGGCTGGTTCTGCAGAACTTCCTGGACGGTCTTGGCACCGGAGGCTTTGATTTCTTTTTCCGTAATCACCGTCACGTGGGCAGGAAGACGATGGACATCAAAATTAGGGTCCGGGAGACGGGTTGCGCTGACCACAACTTCTTCCACCCCTTCTTCCCCGGGGTCGCGCTGCGCTGCAGTACCCGGTTTCGCAACTCCCACAAGCAGGATCAAGGCCGCAATCACCAGAAGCCGCTTCATTCGAGTTTCTCCTCTTCCCCCCGCGGGGATAGATGGATTGTCAATGGGGCCCAGACCCGGTCTCCTGGCTTTCGTTCATCCTACTCGCCGCGCCTTCCCAGCCTTTCGAGCCAGTGGCTTTCTTCAGCGGCTTTCGTCCCGATTACAGTCGCGGGGCGGCGGAAGCTTTTCACTTCCTTCCCTCGGTCTGATGCCATACCCTGTCCCCGTCATTCAATCCGGACGGATACACCTCCTTTCCTCATTTGAAGACAAAAAAATCCCCAGACCCAATGGAGAAAATGGGCCTGAGGATTGCCTCTTTCCGTCCCCAGGTTTTGGAACCTGACCCCGGTCCGCGAGGGCCATTGGCTTCCTTGAATCCTGCAGGCAGGTCTTCTGGCTTCCGGATCTTCCTACTTGCTGCGCCTTCCCAGCCTTTCGAGCCAGTGGCCGTTGCAGCGTTCGTCCCCGGTTACAGCGTCGGGCCCGCTCCCGATTTACACGGGATTCCCTCTTCCATGAATACCTGCAGGGGAAAATCTAGCCTATGATCCAACGGGTTGGTGGCCCGTGTCAAGATCTGTTTCCAAGTTGGTCTTTTTCTCGGGGCAAGGAACCGGGTTGCTCGGGCAGCAAAATCATGACCCTCGGTGGACATTCGAAAATTTTACGATACCCTAATGGATGGTCTCAGCAGCACAATTTCCGATGGCAAAAATGACGTAACGCTTTGGTTCCAGGCTGGACACACGTGATTGCTTTCCATTCTCTATGTACCGGGAGCCACAAAATGGATTATTTGGTCTGTAAAGAGAGAGAGTTGGGGGAACGCAGTGGCAAACTCATGCAGGCCGGTGATGTGCAGGTCGGAGTCTTTCGGGTCAAGGGAAAGTTGGTTGCTTACGCCAATCGCTGCGTGCATCAGGGGGGTCCGGTTTGCCAGGGCGAAATCCTGGGCAAGGTTGAAGAAGTCCTGGATTCCGACAAGACCCTGATTGGGGAGCGCTTCTCGGAAGACGAGATCCACCTCGCCTGCCCTTGGCACGGCTGGGAATATAACCTTGCGACCGGAGAGTGCGCCGCGGATCGCCGACTCAGACTGCGGTCTTACCCCGTGATGTTGCGCGGGGACGATGTGTACGTGACGGCCTAACGAACCACTGCAATTCAACCTCCCGGGAGGTCCTCTGATGAACGAACCCAATACTTCCGGCGAATTTCCGGCGCGCGACGGATTTCTGGAGAAGCTGGCCCGACGACTGTGCCGGCGTTACGCCGATCCTGCCGTGC
>DATEAK010000073.1:0-6466 GCA_035288405.1 bacterium
AGGTAAGGTTCCGATCGAGGAGAGTTCCGGCGAGTATCGGCCGTTCACGAAGACCAGCCGGCTGTAGGCCAGGCCCGGGAAGCTGAACGGCTCAATTTCCCGGGACGACAATGCGACGCGTCCGTCCTGTGGGAGCTTGAAGTCTGTCTGGGTAATTGGAGCCACGCTGGTAAACCGCCAGTCCTCATCCCGGAGGGTCGGAAACCCCAACTCGGAGAATCGGGTCATTGCCGCCCGGCGGGTCGAGCGCACCCACACCTGGCTGCTTCCCGGAGCACTGTTTTCAAACTGCGTAAAGCTTTCCAGGTAATTGTCTGTTCGTTGCGTCACCACGGTCACTGTCGTGCCCCTCCCGGTTAAGCGTTTGCCGGCAGGGCGGTCTGGGTTTCGGCCTCGACCCACGCGTAGCCTTTGGTCTCGAGCTCCAGAGCCAGATCTTTGCCGCCTGACTTAACGATTTGGCCATCCACCAGCACATGGATGGTATCAGGAACGATGTAGTCGAGAAGACGCTGGTAGTGGGTGACGACGACGATGGAACGATCGGGACTGCGCAGCGCGTTGACGCCTTTGGCGACGATCCTCAAAGCATCAATGTCCAGCCCGGAATCGGTCTCGTCCAAGATGGCGAGCTTGGGTTGCAGTATCGACATCTGGAATACCTCGTTGCGCTTCTTCTCGCCTCCCGAGAAACCCTCGTTCACCGACCGGTTCAGGAGGCGTTCATCCATGTCCAGGGCCTTCATTTTCTCCTTGACCATGGGAAGAAAGTCCATGGCGTCGAGTTCCTCAAGGCCCTGGTACTTGCGGATGGCGTTTAGGGCGGCTTTCAGGAAGTAGGTGTTGTTCACTCCGGGGATCTCAACCGGATATTGGAAGGCCAGGAAAATCCCCGCCCAGGCACGCTCTTCCGGTGCCATCTCCAGCAGGTTCCTGCCTTCGTAAATCACCTCTCCTGCTGTGACTTCATACCCTTCCCGGCCGGCCAGGACCTGAGCCAGTGTGCTCTTTCCGGAGCCGTTGGGGCCCATAATGGAATGGACCTCTCCGGCGTTCACCTTCAGGTTCACGCCTTTGAGGATTTTTCGGTTGCCTACCTTCACGTGCAGATTCTTGATTTCCAGCATACCTTTTCCTTTTTTGACGAGTTTCTATAAATTCAGCCGATGCTCCCCTCGAGACTGATGCTGAGCAGCTTCTGCGCTTCCACGGCAAACTCCATCGGCAGATTTCGGAAGACCTCCTTGCAGAAGCCGTTGACGATCAGGCTCACGGCGTCTTCCTTTGTGATTCCCCTCTGGTTACAGTAGAAAATCTGGTCATCCCCGATCTTCGATGTGGATGCCTCGTGTTCCATGCGGGCCGTGGAGTTCTTTACTTCTATGTAAGGGAACGTGTGAGCGCCGCACTTGTCGCCGATAAGCAGTGAGTCGCACTGCGTGTAGTTGCGCGCTCCCGCGGCGCTCTTGAGGATCTTGACCTGGCCGCGGTAGGTGTTCTGGCCATGCCCCGCGGAGATTCCTTTGGCGACGATCGTGCTCCGGGTGTTCTTGCCCATATGGATCATTTTGGTTCCCGTGTCGGCCTGCTGGTGGTGGTTGGTCAACGCCACCGAGTAAAACTCGCCTACGGAATCGTCACCCTGGAGGATGCAACTGGGGTACTTCCAGGTGATGGCGGAGCCCGTCTCGACCTGTGTCCACGAGATCTTGGAGTTCCTGCCCAGGCACTTTCCGCGTTTGGTAACGAAGTTGTAGATGCCTCCCTTTCCTTCCTTATTCCCCGGGTACCAGTTCTGGATGGTCGAATACTTGATGGTGGCGTTATCGTGGGCAATGAGCTCCACGACCGCCGCGTGCAACTGATTCTCATCCCGCATGGGCGCCGTGCAGCCTTCCAGATAGCTCACGTAGCTGCCCTCCTCGGCGATGATCAGCGTGCGTTCGAACTGGCCCGTGTCCGCAGCATTGATCCGGAAGTAGGTAGAAAGCTCCATGGGGCAGCGCACTCCCTTGGGGATGTAGCAAAATGAACCGTCGCTGAACACGGCGGAGTTCAGAGTGGCGAAGTAGTTATCGGAATAGGGGACCACCGATCCGAGATACTTCTCGACCAGCTCCGGGTGATTTTGCGCAGCCTCGGAGAACGAACAGAAGAGTATTCCCAGTTCGGCGAGCTTTTCCTTAAACGTGGTGGCCACGGAAACGCTGTCGAAGACCGCATCCACCGCGACCCCGCTGAGCTTTTTCTGCTCTTCCAGCGGAATGCCCAGCTTCTCGAACGTTCTCAGCACCTCCGGGTCCACTTCATCCAGGCTGTTGAGCTTCTTCCTGGGCTTGGGCGCCGAGTAATAAATGATGTCCTGGTAGTCGATGGGCGGGTGCTTGATGTTCGCCCATGTCGGTTCTCCCTCGGACGTTTCCATTTTTGCCCAAGTCTTGTAAGCCTTGAGTCGCCACTCGAGCATGAACTCCGGTTCATTCTTCTTCGCGGAGATCAGTCGAATGATGTCCTCGTTGAGTCCACGGGGAATGGCGTCCGCTTCAATTTCCGTGACAAACCCGTACTTGTATTCCTGGTTTGCCAGGTTTTCGATTGTGTTCGTGGAAGCACTCATTCCTTCTCCTTTTGAAGCCTTCTGAAAAGTCCTTAAGCGTGTTGAACGCTGATCGCTCTTTCCTGCTGTTGCAAGCCTCCGGACGCGCAGCTCGGGCAGCCGCACAGCTTGCGGAGGTAGTCGAAGGTATAGATGCCCGCGGAATGGCCATCGTTCCATTGGAAGCGCAGCGCGTAGCGTCCGACCGGATCGATGGAAAGCGGCTTGACGTCTGCGCGGATGGAATCCTCCCGAAGTCGCTTTTCGCCGGACATTTCGTCGATGCACTGCGCGCAGCGACAACCACACCGTAGGGCATAACCCGTGTACAGACTTTCGTGGCCGTCCTTCCAGAGAATCCGGACCTCTGTTTGCGAGGGCTGGCTGATCTCGGCCGGCTCCGGGCGCTCCGTATCCGCTTCACCCATATTGCGGATGCTCACCTGCGCGGCCAGGTTTTCAGCGATCCGCACGAAGGCGCGGGCGCTCGGAGAGTCGGGCTGGGCCAGGACGATGGGAACTCCTTCGTCGGAAGCCGTACGGATATCCGTGGATAGCGGAATCTCACCGAGGAACGGGATACTCTTTGCCAGGCTGTATCGCCGGGCTCCCCCGCTGCCGAAGATTTCTTCCCTCTCTCCGCAGTGAAGACACTCGAACCCGCTCATATTTTCGATGAGTCCCAGGACCGGGGTGCGAAGCTTATTGAACATGATGATGGCCTTTTCCGCCACCTGAAATGCCAGATCCTGGGGGGTTGACACGATAACCGCCCCGGTGAGTGGGATCTTCTGGCAAAGACTCAACTGAATGTCCCCGGTGCCGGGCGGCAAGTCGACGAGTAAATAGTCGAGATCTCCCCATTCAACGCTGCCGAGAAACTGGTCCACGATCTTCGAGAGCATCGGGCCCCGCCAGATCACCGCGTCTCCGCTGGGCACGAAGAAACCCATGGAGATGATCTTGATTCCGTAGCGAAGGGGAGGAATGATATTTCCGTTCTGCTGGCCGGGCTGAGAACCCGCTCCCATGAGGGTGGGAATGCTTGGCCCGTACACGTCGGCGTCCATGAGACCCACGCGGGCACCCAGCTTGGAGAGAGCGATGGCAAGGTTTGCGCTTACGGTCGATTTCCCGACGCCGCCTTTCCCGCTGGCGATGGGGATAATGTTCTTTACCAGAGGCAGCAGCTTGTCTTTCTGCTCCGACTTGGCGGGGCGCACCCTGGAGGTCAGCGTGATCTCCACGTGTTTGACACCCGGACGGGACAACACGGCGCGGGTGGCCTCTTGCTTCATCTGTTCGCGGACCGGGCAGGCCGGTGTGGTCAGCTCGATGGTGAAAGAGACGTTTTCACCGTTGATCTGGACGTCTTTAATGAAGCCGAGCGAGACGATATCCCGTCCCAGGTCCGGATCTTTGATCCCGGAGAGGGTTCTCAGGATTTCCTCCTGGGTTACGGTTATCTGAGGGCTTTCTTTCATGCTTTGTTCTCTCTTCACTTCGGTTGACCTTCTGATTCTTCTCTGGAGAATCAGATATGCAGTCCGCCCAATCTCTCCCTCAGACCTTTTTGATCTGCAATGTCATTCACGGAAACTCCCGAAAGGAAGTTTGCCAGAAGGGTTTGGGCCCTTTGCCAGATCGAGATCTGGTTACAGACGGGAATATAAGAACAATAGGAAGGTCCCTTCTCAATACACTCCATAATGGCAAGCGGTCTTTCCACAACCTCGTAGACCTCTTTGATGCTGATCGTCTCGGCCGGTCTGGCCAGGCCAAACCCGCCCCTGCAGCCCAGGTGGGATTTCACGAGTCCCCCGGAAACCAGATCCTTCATAATTTTGGAGAGATAGTGGGGAGGAATATTTTGCTTCTTTTCAATTTCAATCCTGGGAACAATCCTGCCGGGGGGTTGAGCCGCCAGGTACGAGAGGGCCCGGACGGCGTAGTCTACACGGTACCCCACGTTCATTAGGGAGCTTCTCTCGATTCCTCTTTTGGGATTATTTTCCATCACCGCCATAAACCACATCCTTCTCGTAAAACCCTAAAGCAATTAGAGATACTGGATTTAACCCGATCCATTTCCCTTCTCTTATTTAGGTCCCAAGACAATATAGATCTTGAAGGTCCACTTTGTCAAGAACCATAAGTCATTTTGCTTAGTTATCTAGGTGGGATAAGTCTGAAAGCTATTACAGATGAGCCTCTTGTGGGTTTCTTGCCGATCCAAGAGGCTTTTTGGACCCGGAAGCTTTTTGACAAACAGATCTTCTGCCAGGCTTGGGGCAATCGGCAGGAACAGGTGAGACCGAAGTGCTTGTCTGGGTCGCGAATTCCTCTACTTTCCTGGCGAGAAGCCGTCCCCTACGATTGCGATCTCGGGTTCGCCGGAAGCGTACTTCTCAGGAGTCGGCAGGTGAAAGAGCTCCAGGGCGTTTTTCCCCAGGATGCGGCGCTTGGCTTTCTCGGTCAGGAAAGGGAGATCGTAGATACGGCTGGGCAAATCGAAGTCCCAGTGAGGATAGTCCGAGGCGTACAGGAGCTGGCTCTCTGCGTGGATCATCTCAAAGATGTAGGCCAGGTGGTTCAGATTGTCAGGCCACTCCAGAGGCTGGGATGTGTAGTAGAAATCGCGCATATACTCGCTGGGCTTCTTCTTGAGTCCTGGGGCTTCCGAGGGCCGCATCATGTACTCGTTGTCCAGACGGAACATGAGAAACGGGATCCAGGCCACCCCGCATTCCATCCAAATGAATTTGAGCCGCGGGAACCTCTCGGGGATGGCATGGATCACCATGTTCGTCAAATGGATCATGTTGTAGAGGGGAAAGCCGAGGGAGTGTACCCCGATAAAGCGGTCAAACTGCTCCAGCGAGCGCTCACTCCAGTTATAGACTGGGTGGAAGGCCAGCGGTAAACCGGATTCTTCCACGGCTCTGTAGAATTTCATGTAGCGGTTGTGGTGGACCGGCTGGTAGCGAAGGCTGGTGACCATAAAGCCGACCACTCCGGGCTTGCCGGTAAAGGTCTCGACCATCTTCAGGCTCATGTCCGGATCGTTGAAGGGGATATAGAGCATCGTCTTGATCGTTTCGCTGCGGTTCAGCACCTCCTCAGTGATCCAGCGTGCGTAGGCCCAGGCAATGGCGGACTCCACCTCGCTCTGGGGGTGCAGTCCCAAGTTGAGCATCAGCGTGGGAAACACAATGGAGTAATCGACTCCCAGTTGAGTCATTTCCCCCTGGAAACGATCGATCTCGTGCAGGACGCCTTCGTAGGGATCCTCGGGGGTAAGGCGCCGTTTGATCCGGCCCGCGACTTGCTGGTCTCCCAGCTGGTGGGGCACAAGCTGGAACCGGCCGACTCCCAGTTTCATCCCTTCTTCGGCCCGCCGGCGCGTCGTGGGATGCTCGATGTACTTTATGATGCTGGACCAGGACTGCATTTCGTAATGGTGGGCATCCGAGTCCACAATCGGGAACCGGTCCAGGCCGCGCTCGGTAACCTCACGCGCGGCATTTGCAAGTATACCGTGATTCCCATTGTGCCCCATGTCTGGAGACATTTTCTTTCCCCCCTCTTTTCTCTACACGAGAACCCTTGCTAAGATCTGCGCAGACAACTGTACTCAGCGCCAAATTCAATCGATATCAAACGCTGGATCACCTCTTGCCGAGCGCCTGCCACATGCCCAGCTCGAAGATTTCCACGTCCACAGCCTTGAGCAGTTCCGTGACCAGAACCACCGCTTCCGTCGGCGTAACGTTCGACTCGGGACGGACCGGCAGCAGCGGCCCGTTTTCCCCTCGTGATTCCATGCGCCGGAAGTAGCTGTGAATGGCCAGCGATAACAGGTCCTGTAGG
>DATEAK010000074.1:0-8074 GCA_035288405.1 bacterium
GAAAAGACTGGATTCCGACTCCCCGATTACTACTTTCGGGGACAAGTTTCGCTGGAATGACAAAGGGAAAATCCCCCCACATCCCCCCTTTGCAAAGGGGGGGGATTTGAGAGGAAGGGCGAAGTCACCCTCACCCTGCCCTCTCCCTCACGAGGGAGAGGGGATGACGGGGACAAGGCCGGCTCCGGCAGCCCGGAGTTCCTTTAAGATCTTCTTCTTCGTTGCCGGCAGATCATAAATCCTCACCCCGACTGCATCGTAGATGGCGTTAATGACTGCGGGCGTGACAGGAGCGGCTGCTACCTCAGAGATTCCCTTGGCCCCATAAGGGCCACCTGGATCTTCGTCTTCAATGATGAGTGTGACGATTCCCGGTGTCTGATCGATCGTCGGAATTCGACATTGTTTTAAGTTTTTTGTAACGGGTATCCCATTTTTGAGTTCATAGCTTTCCGAAAGGGCATAACCCATCGCCATCAAGACGCTTCCTTCAATTTGGCCTTCAATTTTTTGAGGGTTGATCACTTTTCCAACGTCCACTGCGGAGATTACCTGCTTTACCGCCACCTCGCCCGTTGATTCGTCGACCTCTACAATCGCCACACTCGTGATGTACGTGTAGGCCGGATAATTCCGATACTCTTCCTTGTTGATCGGTATTTTGGGTGGATCAAAGCGATCCGGCCTACTGGCTGGTAATCCCTGAAAAGAAATCGGGAAGGTTTTCGGAGCAATGTAGGTGTATTCCGCCCGTATTGTTTCCCCTTTGGATGCCAACATGCGCCCGATCTCTTCAAAGGTCGAAATCGGGCGTGACCCGTTGTTCTTGCGCATGACCCCATTCTTATCGACATCAAGCTCCGCGCAGGGTATGTTGAACTCCTGGGACGTCCTCTCAAGAAGTTTCCTTTTGAATTCTCTAGCGGCCACAATGGCGGCGTTTCCCGAGCAATAGGTGGCCCTCTCACCGAAAACGCCACGAGCCGGAAGAACGAGATCAGTATCTCCGGTTATAATTTCCACCCTGTCCGGACTGATTCCTAATTCATGGGCAACCAACTGCACCATCGCCGTTCGGTTGCCTTGCCCCATATCCACCGTTGAAATATTCGCTCGAATCTTTCCCTCCCCTGTGAGCTGAATGATCGCTCCTCCATCATCCGTAATTCCCTTGCCTGCACCCACGTTCTTCACCACAGAAGCCACACCAATCCCTACTTTTTTCCCTGCTAAGGACGGAACAAGGGACGCAAGGGCCTTCTGGGCCGCCCTGATGGTCTCCTTAATAGACACACTGGCCCGCAGAATTTCCCCCGAGACCATGCTTTTCCCGATCTCAAGGCCGTTGATCAATCTCAATTCGAAAGGATCTACGTTGAGTTGCTTGGCCGCAATATCCAATTGGGACTCTATCGCAAAAGCAACCTGAGTGAGTCCAAACCCTCTCATAGCCCCGCCGTTTGCGTTATTCGTAAAAACAGCTACCCCTTCAAGGTCAACGTTCGGGATTGCATACGGGCCACCGGAAAAAATACTTGCCTGATCAAGGACAATAGGGCCTAGGTCGATATAGGGTCCTGTGTCTAATAGGATTTTGGCTTGATGCGCGATCATCTTTCCTTCTTTGGTAAATCCGGTTTTGTAATGGAGGCAGCTTGGGTGTTTCTTCGTGTGATATCGCAGGGATTCCTCTCGCGTCAATTGAATCTTTACCGGCCGCTGAGTTCGCAGAGCGCCCAGGGCAAGAAGGGCCTGAGTGGTGATGGAATCTTTTCCACCAAACGCTCCGCCTAAAGGGGTGGCAATGACACGGATCTTTTCCTCGGGAACTCCCAACACATTCGCGACCTGAGTGCGAATTTCAAAAGGGCGCTGAGTAGGTGACCAGATACTGATTTTCCCATCCCCTGAAAGGGCCGCAACACCGGATTCAGGCTCAAGAAAAGCATGGTCGATGAAAGGCGTGGTATAATCCCTCTCCACGATCAGATCCGCCTCCGCGAAGGCTTTCTCCACATCCCCTATACGATGACGGAGTTGTCTCATTATATTCCCGTTCTCGTGCACGAGGGGAGCTCCAGGCCTAAGTGCTTCCTGGGGGGAAAAGACGCCTTTCAGTTTTCTGTATTCAACCGAAATCGCCTGACAAGCCTTTTGGGCTAGCTTCTCAGAATCCGCCACGACCAAGGCCACTGGATCGCCCAAGAACCTCACTTTCTTATCCGCCAGTACAGGCTGATCCGCCCCGAAATCCCCAAAACCGTTTTGGCCCGGAATATCTTTTGCCGTTAAAACCGCTCTTACCCCGTCCATTTTTTCCGCTCGGGAAGTATCAATCGACAAAATCTCCGCATGGGGATGTGCACTCCACAAGATCTTTCCGTACCCCATTCCCTCCAGAACCATATCGGCCGCAAATTTCAATTCTCCCCTCACCTTCAGAAACCCGTCGACATCGGGAATGGAAACGCCCAGATATTTGCCGTCCGGGGAGGGTGAAACCGTAATGGATTTTGGATTCTGCCGACGATTGAGTAAATCCGAGGCCATGTTCACCGCATCAATGATCTTTACATACCCCGTACAGCGACAGAGATTACCTTTTAATCCTTTCATAATCTCTGCTGGAGAAGGCGATGGTTTTTCCGCCAGAAGTGACTTCGTGGCCATGATCATTCCAGGGGTACAAAACCCACACTGGACCGCCGCCGTCGACACAAATGCCTCCTGAATCGGATGAAGACCTCCATCCACCGCAAGGCTCTCAATGGTCTCGATCTTCTTGCCGTCGAGCCTTGAAACTTTCTGCAAACAGGCGTTTACCGCTTTCCCGTCGATCATGACCGTACAGGCGCCACAATGGCCCTGGCTGCAGCCGTCTTTCGTCCCTGTTAAATGCAAATCATCCCGGAGAAAGCGCGACAAAATAAGATCGGGGGGAACCTCCCTTTCTACCCATTGGCCATTGATCAGGAGTTTTACGTGCCGTTTACCTTTTTCTTTCACCTTGTTTCCCTTTCTTGATCCCTACTAAATCCCCCCTGACCCCCCTTTTCCAAAGGGGGGATTTTCTTGCGCCAGAGGTCATACATGCCGGCGATACTATACGCGGCGATCTCCTTCACCATCACGCAGTTGAGAGAATCGCAACGTTGAAGCACGGGGGATTTGGGCTCCTCGGTGTCAATCCAGGGGAACTGTGCAAATGGCATGAGCAATTTCTCAGAAGCCGCTGAGCGAACTCTTACGAATGGTGTTCAATTCTGTAGCTGGATTGGTTGAATTATTAGAGCACAAATGGGAGGTGGGGTAAAGCGGGATTTCAAGAGGGCGCAGCAAGCAGCGCCCCTACATAAAAACCCTCACCCTTTCCCTCTCCCTCTACGAGGGCGAGGGGAGTCGAAAAAGACTGGATTCACGTCCCCGATTACTACCTTCGGGGACAAGCCTTGCGCGGGAATGATAAATCCCCTCTCATCCCCCCTTTAAAAAGGGGGGACCGGGGGGGATTTGAGTGACTGGATTCCGGCTTTCGCCGGAATGACGGAAATTGAATGTGGTATGCTTCGGGGTCAATCGAGCCCGGGTGCGCTGGAAAACGCTGGGGTGTTGCGGATCGCACTCCGGCCGGGCCTGCAACGAAAGAAAAAAGCGCGATCGTAATGGACAAACGATTCTCTCGCAGCTCCGTACTTCTGGTCATCGGGGTCAGCTCTTTCATGGGCGCGCTGGACATCGCCGTCGTCAACATCGTTCTCCCGGTGATTCAAAAGGACCTTTCCACCAGCGTGCGGGCCGTGCAGTGGATTTCCGTCGCCTTCCTGGTCACCGCCAGCGGATTGCTTCCTGTTTTTGGGCGCCTCGGTGATTTGTGGGGGCATCGCACGATTTTCCTGTGTGGGATCTTCGTCTTCACCCTGTTTACGCTTTTGTGCGGTCTCGCCCCGACCGTGGGCTGGCTGATCGTCTTCCGCGTCCTGCAGGCGGTGGGATCGGCCATGGTGGTCTCTGTGGCCACGGCTCTCTTGATCCGGCACTTTCCCCCCGAGCATCGCGGCCGCGTCCTGGGCCTGCAGTTGACCATGACCTACCTCGGATTGATTACCGGCCCCACTCTGGGCGGTCTCGCCGCTCAGTTCTGGAACTGGAGAGTGGCCTTCTGGATCAACGCACCGGTCGGGATCGCCCTTTTTCTCTCTGCATGGTGGGTGCTGCCCAAAGGCGTACACGGAGAGCGCGAGCGCTTCGACGTGGCCGGCGCCGTCATGCTGTTCACGGCGGTGGTCTCCGGATTGCTGGGGATCACGGGAGTCGGAGGGAGAGCGGGCGCCGGCGGTCAGGCCGGCCTTCTCCTCTTGGGTGTTCTTTCCGGAGTTTGTTTTGCGCGCCGCGAGTTGCGCCTGGAAAGCCGCGGGGAACCCGCCCTGATCCGTCTCTCCCTGTTCCGAAATACCGCCTTTTCCCTGAGCGCGGGAGTCGCCCTGGCCGGTTACACCTGTGAATATTTCGTCATCTTTCTCTCCCCGTTCTACCTGATGCGCGTGCTCGGCTTGTCGGGCGGCCTCGCCGGGCTTTTGCTCACGGCCAAGTCGGTGGTGATGGTTTTCGTCGCACCCGTTTGCGGGAACTTGTCCGACCGCGTGGGTCCGCGGCCGCTCAGCCTGGCCGGCATGGGATGTTATGCGGCCTCCTTGACTTTGCAGGCACGGCTCACAGGCGAGAGCCCGCTCCTTTGGGTCGCAGCCTTGCTCATCCTCACCGGCATCGCCATCGGATTCTTTGTCTCCCCGAACAACAGCGCCATGATGGGCGCTGTCCCGCCCTCCGACCAGGGGGTGGCCTCCGCCGTCCTGGCTCTGGTGCGCAATCTGGGGATTGCCTTGGGGGTGGCGCTCTCGGGAACTTTTCTGGCCTTCCGCCCCGAGAGCGTGCTGGATGGTTTCCGTCTGGCGATGGTCTTCGGGGCCGGCATCGCGGTGGTCGGGGTGATCCTGTCCGCGTTTCAACAATCCGTCCCTGTGGGTGTGTTGAAAGGGACCGCCGACGCCGGGGATGAAGGAACGGGGCTATGAAGGAATCGTAGGGGAAAAACGGACTACTACGACCCTATCTTCTCCTCGATTGATCATAGCGAAACTTCATACAGCCAGCATACATAGTTTACCTCTAAGGTACTGAAAGAGTAAGCATGGGCTGCGATGCGAGTTAAGAGAAAAGAGTGGATTGGAGTCCGCTGATGATTCTCTTTTGTCTCCGAGTTACTGATACCGCCAAGCCGTTTCACGGCTTCCTGGGCGAAGCTCTCGTCCACGAGCTTGTCCACATCCTAGTTGTATTTGCGCACCATTGACCCTCTCCCTCAAGGGAGAGGGAAATGATGAAATGTTCAGAGGGGAAAGAGGACTGGACAAAGCGATACCTTCACTTTTGAGAGACCATCTTCTTCCCTCTGACGGCAGAGAAAAGGATCGCCAGGAAGGAAAGGCCGGCGGCGACTAGAAAACTTTGCTGAAAGGCGGTTACAAAGGGGATCGGATTCAGCGACCAGTGACTGTAGTCCATCCCCTTCGTGAGCTTTATATTGTGCTGGAAAAGGATCCCCGCAAAGAGAGCACCTGACAGAGCGATTCCGGTTGACCTGCCGATATTACTGATCGTCAGCAGCATTCCTGAGGCGACGCCCACTCTCTCTTTGGGCACAGAACTGAATATGGCGTTATTGTTGGGCGAGTTGAACAGCCCCCAGCCGATCCCGGAGAGGATGAGGTAAGAGATGATCTGCACATAGGTCGAGGATTGGGAGAGGGTGCCGATCAAGAACTGGGCGACAAAAATCAAGAATGAGCCGAAGGTGCAGAGAGTCCTGGAACCAAATCTGTCCGAAAGCCGCCCTCCGATGGGAGCGAAAATCACGGTCGCGACCGAACTCCACATGATGATAAGGCCCACGTGCGTGGCGGAATACGAGAGAACTCCCTGCAGGTAAAAAGGGAGTAAGAAGCTGACCGCCCCCTGGGCGAGGGTTATCAATAACAAGCTGGAATTCGCGGCGGTGAATGCCCGCACGCGAAATAAATTGAGATACAGAATCGGCTCTGTGACCTTCAGCTCAACGAGAATAAAAACCCCCATCGACACCGCAGAAAGTCCCAGAAGCCCTACGATGATGGGAGAACTCCATCCATAGTTCGATCCCTGATTCAAGGCGAAGAGAAAGGAGACCAGGGTAACGATCAATAACAATGCTCCAGGGATATCAAAGTGTCTCTCCACTTTCTTGGTTACCGGTTCTCTCAGGATGAAATAGGCCATGATAGTGGCCGCGATTCCGACTGGAAGGTTTACGTAAAACATCCATCTCCATCCGATGGAATCAATAATAAATCCACCTAAAGAAGGTCCCAACAAGGATCCTGTGTGGAAGGACATGGAGGAAAATCCGAGGGCCTTCCCTCGATCACCGCTGGTGAACGTGGAGGCGACAATGGCCTGACCGTTGGAAGCGATCAAGGCCCCTCCAATCGCCTGAACAATCCGGAAGAAAATAAGTTGACCCACACTGGCAGAGATTCCGCAAAAGGCGGAGCTGATGGTAAAGAGGGCAAAGCCTCCCGTGTAAAGATATTTTCTCCCGATCATATCCCCCAATTTACCGAGGAAAAGGGTCAACCCGATCAGAACCAGAAAATAAGATATAGTGGTCCATTGAATGGTAACAAGATCCGTTTTCAGAGCCAGGGCAATCGTCGGCAGAGATACCGCAATGATACGAGCATCCACTGCAACGATGAACTCGCCAAAGCAGACATTGAGTAACACCAGCCATTTATAGGTCTCTTGATTCTGAATGATCTTCCTTATCTCTTCCTTCATTTTCCCTTGGCTTCCTAATCGGAATGGCCAACTCCACGGGACATATTCAAATCTTCCTGGAACAGGGTCGGGGCTTTGCCTCGGCGATGACGACATGATTCATTGCCGGATTCTTGCCTGAGCGCCGGGTCCGGCGTGACTGTGAGCTTACAGGCTCGGCTACGAAAGCTCCATAGCTGCGCGCACGTCTTTCCACACGGTGAAAGAGCAGATTGGTTACCGGTCGAGAGATTGGCACATTGCCATGCAGGCCAAGCGAATGATACGCGAGCCGCCCTCTCGTTTCAAGCTCAGATCGCAATGGCGGGGCTTGCGCGGCATCCGGGTTCGTTTTGCCCGTTTCGCTCACTTGTCTGGTCTGTTTCCCGCCTCCAACCTGCCTCGCCGCTAAGGACATCCTTGCCTCCGCCGCGACCGCAGCATATAATCAGAGCTGTCCAAATCGACAAGCGAGTCCACCCAGTTGCTTCACGAAACAAGGGGGACCTATGAAGCGAGCCCACTTGACTCTTTTGATTCTGATCTCTTGGGTTTTCCTCCTCCTGGTGGCGGTGGGTCCGGCAGCAGCGAACTGCAAGGACTTAAACGTTGTCGAGACATTCCCCCGCGGGCTCCTGGGGTTGTTGAGCCCCAAGAAGGCCGCCGCGGCCCAAGGGGATGTGAAGATCCAGTGGTTTGGCCACAGCTATTTTCTCATCACCTCGAGCCAGGGCACACAAATCGCCACGGATCCCTTCGGCCACATCGGTTATCCCATTCCGGAAATCTACCCTCACGTTATTACCGTGGGCCGCGAACATCCGAACCACAACAGTGTGCAATACGTGGGGGGGCACCCTCCGGTACTCCGGGGACTGGTCAGCGGGGGGGCGGAGTGGAACCGCGTGGATACTCACATCCGGGAAGTTCACATCTTCAATGTCCCCATCTACCAGAGGGGGTTTGCGGGCCAGTACAAAGGCGCCGCCTTTGTCTTTGAGGTGGATGACCTGTGCATCGCTCACCTGGGAGATCTGGGCAGCGAGATGAATGAGGATCAGCTGGCGGCCCTGGGCAAGGTCGATGTTGTGCTGATTCCCATCGGCGGGCAGTTCACCATGGATCCGATCACCGCCAAACAGGTCATGGCCCAAATCAAAGCCAAGATCGCAATTCCTATGCATTTCCGCGACAGTGAAAGGCTTCTCGCGGAATTCCTGAG
>DATEAK010000075.1:0-3235 GCA_035288405.1 bacterium
TTCCATCCCCCTTTGCGTGAGGCTCCCGGAGCCCCCCGCTGGATGTTGCTGTGGAGACCGCCCATGAGGATGCCGGGATGGGGTTTCTGGACGGGCTTAGGCGCCAATACGGTCTCCTTGAGCTGATAGTACTTCCCCTCATAAGTGACCTCTTCTTCCGTCCACAGCCGGATCATGATGTCCAAGGCCTCCTCCATCCGGGCTCCTCTTTCTTGAAAAGGAACTCCCAAAGCGGCAAACTCAGCGGGGATGAACCCAATTCCGACTCCGAGGATGAAACGACCGTTGGAGAGGTGATCCAGAGTCACCACGCGCCGCGCCAGATCTACGGGCTGATAGAGGGGAACCTGCAGTACGTCCGTCCCCAGCTTGATCTTCGTGGTCCGGCCGGCAACCGCAGACAGCACGTCCAGGGCGTCATAGCCGTCCACATCTCTCGAAAGAAAGTGGGGCAGCCAGTAGGATTCATAACCGAGTTTCTCCAGTTGCTCGGCAAATTCCAGGCGCACGGATACCGGAATGGTAGACCCGATAGGGGTTGCAAATCCCAATTGCACCATAACGAAACCTCCACGCTCTATCAGTGGGTTAACAGGCGACCGATTTCTTGTTCCCAGGCTTGTCCTTCCGGGGTAGACATGTAGCGCAAACGATCGAGCGTCCACAGCCACGGACTCACTCCCTGCCATTCCGCTCCCAGCTCGAAGGGGGATTTGCCGCGATAATAGAAGTTCGGGTTTGTGGCGATCTCCTGCCAGATCTTCAACCCCTCGGGACCCGCCAGGAAAGCAGCGAGAAGCTTGGCGGCATTGGAGTGACGGGCGCCCGTGCGCACTGCCACGATGTGTTGGCTTATGTATGCAGAATCCAACGGCCTAAATCCTACGGCAAGGCCACGGCTCTTCAACTGCTGGAAGAAGGATTCACTGATCAGAGCCACCAGCGGGTATTCTCCCATGGTGAAGCGCGTGACGGCTGTGGTCCACGGGATCACCACAGCCCCGTTCTTCAAGATCCCATCCAGCAGCGAGAGGCTCGCCTGCCGTCCCATGGGAATGGCCTGAGTCATCCATGTCGAGGTGAAGGGGGGAATCAGGACCTTCCCTCGCCATTTGGGATTGGTAAGATCCTTCAAGGTTGCCGGAGCTTCCTCGGGACGAATCACCTTGGGGTTGTACAGGAGACCCACAAACGCCGTGTTCACCACCAGGCCGCCCCCGCCATAGAGAACAACCTCCGGAGGAGTCCCCGGCGGGAGCAAGGATCCCCAGGCTACATGCTCAACCGCGCCGTCTTCGGTCAAAACAAATATCTGGTGCTCTCCACCGGTGATGAGATCATAACTCGGAACGGCTCTAGCTTTGTGCTCGGTCAAGGCTTTCGCCGCAATTTCGGGATAGCTCCGGGTGGGGGAGTAATTGATTTTCAAATCGACACCATATTTTTTCCGTATCCCTTCCTGAACCGCCGCCACTCCACGTGGGGTAAGAGAAGACTGCAGCGCCACATCGACAACCCCTTCCCGCTTGGCTTCCTCAATGATGCGGGCAAGGGAATCAGCGGCTGCCGTCCCTGCGGGGGATGCCGCCGCAACCCTTTCCGTCTTCTGCGCCATCACCTCCACCGGATGCAGCAAGATTCCGGCCCCCAAGATCCATACGGTCGCAAGGAACAACACACCGACTCGCCACCCAGTCTTATTTTCCCAGACCATGGTTCCTCTCTCCCTGATGACTACGCGGTGAAAACAATTTGCCCACTTTGGCACTATGGCCGCCAGGTTTAGTGGCAAGCACCGCAGGTTATTTCCTCCCAACTCGAATTGGAAAACATGAGGTTTCGATATTTTTGGTCTTCTAACATTGCCCGGCAACGCTGTCAAGGGGTATTCGGCTCTCGAAAAAGTGTGCAGGTACTTTCACCACCGCTGCAGCCGGCACCTTCCCATTCCGGCTCAGTCTCATGGGGATCTGCTCAACCCCATGCCGACGGGTGCCCGATTCTTCTCACTCTCACCCAATGTAGGGAAGAATAGGGACGATCGCCCCCGGCCGGCCGTCTCACATGTCCAACAGAGGCTGGACTTCCTTATAAAATCGCTCCAGTTGCTGCAAGGGATCTAAGGAAGCAAACATGACGACGATTCGCTTCAGTGCAGGCACTACCTTCTTGAACCCGAGCCAGCGGTTGATGACCTCCGCCACCTCCTCCGCAGGGCCGTAAGAGCCGCTTCCCCTCAGGGATTCGAAGGATGGATTTCCCTGGAGTTGATAGAAGCCCTTGCGCACCCTGGTGGTGTAGAAACGCTGGGCCTCCCTCAGTGCGTTCTCCGGGTCTCTATCAATATTGAACTGGCCGAAACTGGTCAGCGTCAGATCAAAATCCTCGTCTTTCAGTAAACGACCCTCCTTGCCGGTTGCTTCCTTCAGGCGATTCATTCCTTCCCGGCAAACCTCCAAGTCCGGCCTTCCTCCGGGGATCCAACCCGTGGCGAACCGGACGGTCCGCCGGATCCCCCGTTCGTTCCACCCTCCCTTACGATCGCTTCCCGGTGCACCCTGCTGGATGTTCGTGTAGAGACCGCCCATCAGGATCCTGGGATAGGGTTTCTGCACAGGCTTGGGAGCCACGACCGCTTGCTGCAAGCGATAATACTTGCCCTGATAAGTCACCTCTTCTTCCGTCCACAGGCGAGTCATGATCTCCAGAACCTCATCAGCCCGTCCACCCCTCTCCCGAAACGATAATCCCAGATCGTCGAATTCCTTGGGAATCCAACCGATACCAACACCCAGGATAAACCTGCCCTGGGAGAGGTGATCCAGCGTCACAACCCGCCGCGCCAGATCCACAGGCTGGTAGAGGGGGACCTGAAGAACATCGGTCCCCAGCTTGATCCTCTTGGTTCTGGCAGCCGCCGCGCTCAGCGTGTCCAGCGCGTCATAGCCGTCTACATCTCTCGAAATAAAGTGTGGCAACCAGAAGGACTCATAGCCGAGTCCCTCCAGTTGCTCGGCAAATTCCAGCCGTACGGCGACCGGAATCGTAGAACCGATGGGCATTGCAAATCCCAACTGCACCATCGCGAATCCTCCTCATCTTTACTTGCGTGTCAACAGGCGGCCGATTTCCTGCTCCCAGGCTTCCGCCTCCGGGGTGGACTTGAAGCGCAAGCGCTCCAGAGTCCACAGCCAAGGGGTAACCTTCTGCCATTCCGGCTCCAATTCGAACGGGG
>DATEAK010000076.1:0-4604 GCA_035288405.1 bacterium
GGTGACGGGGCTCATCAGGGGGAGGGGGGAATTGCCGAAATGAATCCCGGCAGAATGAGTCATTCTCGACGCGCGGTGATCACCGGACTCGGTTGCTTGTCCCCGAACGGTCTGGGACGAGAAGCGTTTGCCCGGGGCCTCCGCGAGGGACGAAGCGGGGTGAGACGCATCTCGCTCTTCGATCCGGAAGGGCTTTCCTGTACCATTGCTGCGGAGCTTCCGGGGTTCGA
This sequence comes from bacterium, assembly GCA_035288405.1. GTDB lineage: Bacteria > JACPSX01 > JACPSX01 > JACPSX01 > JACPSX01 > JACPSX01. The sequence continues at coordinate 231 of DATEAK010000076.1, forward strand.
TCCTCTGAACGTTCTTCCCGCTAGAGAGTTGCGCCATCTTTCCCGCGCTGTGCCGATGGCCATTGCAGCCGCCCGGGAGGCCTTCCAAGATGCCGGCATCGATCCGTCCTGCCTGACATTGGAAGAGCGCCGGGAAATCGGCGTTCTGCTCGGCACAGGCGGCGGGGCCGTGGATTTCACCGAGCGCATGTACCAGCTCTACTTTGCGGGCCAGTTGAGGAAGACGACGGTTTGGGCCGTTCCGACGGGAACGATGGGGACGCTCTCTTCGGAGCTCTCCATGGTCTTCGGACTGCGCGGCCCCTCCCACGTCATCACCACGGGGTGCGCCTCCTCCACGGACGCACTCGGCTACGCGTTCCGGCAGCTCAAGCACGGCGAGGCCGACATCTTCCTCGTGGGCGGAGTGGACGCCCCCATCGCCCGGGGGGTGATGGACGGTTTTGGTCTCATGGAAGTTCTCTCAATGGCTCACGAAGCGGATCCGCCGCGAGCCTCGCGTCCGTTTTCCGCGGACCGGGACGGCTTCGTTCTCGGAGAAGGCTCCTGGGTCTTCGTGATGGAGGAACTGGAGCGGGCCCGTGCTCGAGGCGCTGCAATTTATGGAGAAGTGGTCGGCTACGGCAGCACCTGCGATGCGTACCATCGTGTGCGCCTCGATGAATCAGGAGAAGAGCCGGCCCGCGCGATCCATCTGGCCTTGGCGGAAGGGGGAATGAAGCCGGAAGAAATCGACTACATTGCTTACCATGGGACTTCCACCGTCTTGAACGATCGGGTGGAAACGCGGACGATCCACCGGGTCTTCGGCGAGAATCATTGCAACATTCCAGGTTCTTCCATCAAGTCGATGATCGGTCACCCGCAAGGCGCCTGTGGAGCGGCGGGTGTGGCTGCGACGCTTCTTTCCATGCGGGACGGATTCCTGCCTCCGACCATGAATCTGGAGATGCCGGATCCGGAGTGCGATCTCGATTACGTCCCGAATTCCTCCCGGGAAGCCAAGATCGGCGCGGCGCTCTGCAACTGCATTGCCTTCGGGTCGAAGAACAGCGCGCTCGTGGTGCGGCGCTGGCAGGACGAACGGTGAAAAACTATGGGGCGGCATTCTGCTTGAACCAGCTCACGATTTCTCCTCCCGTCGCCAGCCATACGTTCCTGTGGGAGGCGATGTATTTCAGGGCCTGACGCAGATACTTGCTGCGGAAAGGGACCCCGGTAATGAACGGGTGCAGGGAGATTCCGAGCACCTTGGCGGTCGTTTCCCCTTCTTCATAGAGCACGTCAAACTGGTCCGTGAGCATGCGGCAATAATCTTCGCCTGAGGAACCCCCGCGCAGGAAAATCTGGATATCGTTCAGCTCGATTGTGTAGGGCATGGCGACCAGAGGTCCGTGGGCGGTTTTCATATAATAGGGCTGCTCGTCGTTGACCCAATCGCAGACGTACTCCAACCCGTGCTCGGCGAGTAGATCCAGTGTGCGAAAATTTTCGGCCAGAGAGGGTCCAAGCCAGCCTCGGGGTGCTTTGCCTGTGCGGGAAAGCGTCTCCACCGAGGTGCGAATCACCCGCCGTTCTTCTTCCTCATCCAGTCCAGCCAGATTCTGGGAATTGGTGAGGCCGTGTCCCATCAATTCCCATCCCCGCTTCAACGCGGCCTCGATGAATTGGGGGAAGTAGTCGCACACCATGGCGTTTAGCGCCACGGTTCCTTTGATTCCCACCTCATCCAGGATTTCCATGATCCGCCAGATCCCCACCCGGGTCCCGTAGTCGCGCCAGGAGTAGTTGAGGATGTCCGGGACCAGATGGCTGCAGCCCGGATTGATGGAAGTGGCAGGCCGGTCAAAGGCAAAGTATTCCACGTTCGGAATCACCCAAACGGCGAGTCGTGCTTCACCGGGAAGACGCAAGGGAGGTCTCAGGGGAAGAGGGGAATAAGGAAAGCGGTTGTGATCCTGCATGGGGAATCCTCCACGAAGTGAGCACCGCGCGACTTCCGCGAAAGTCCGCAAACGGAATGGTTAAGATCAGTCAGGCCATGACTACTGGGATCCGGCCAAAGGTTAGTGCGGGATTCGTTCAGAGCATAAAGTTTCAAGGGAGGGAAGTCAAGAGAGCGATGGGGATCCCCCTTGGATTTCTGAACAGCTTGCGGCGAGGCTCTTATCAGCCTTACCCCTGGCAACCGCGGGGTTTTCTGGTAGCATGAAAGGCAAATCCAGTTATGGAGATTGCAAATGCGGAAACACGATGAGGGGGAAATTCCATGAGGACAACGACGTACTCTCTCACAGAATTCGTCAATGACGTGAAACACGTCATTTCCACTCACTCTGGGCCGAAAGCTCAGGCGCTGGAGGTGGGGCGCTTGATGGAACAGTTGCTTTCCGAGCCGGAATTTCTTCGTCAGGAAATGGCGGTTCCCAAGGTTCAGCGGAATCGCTACTGCCCCCTTTATGAGGATCCCGATTCCGGCTTCCTGGTTCTGGCGCACTGGCAGCCTGCGGGGCACCAGACCCCGCCTCACAATCACGGCCCCTGCTGGGTGGTTTACGGAGTCTACGAAAATGTGATTGAGATGACCCGCTACCAGCGCCTGGACTCCGGCAAGGAGCTCCGTGTAGCCCGTTTGAAGTCTTCCAGAAGTTACGAGCTGGAAAGGGGGGAAGTCAACTTCTTCGTACCGGGAGATATCCACTCCACCCGCAACCCGAGCCTGAATTCCTCCCTGATCCTCCGGGTCACGCAAAAGGACTTGACCAAGATTTCCCGGGAACGGTTCGATGTGGAGAACAACCGGGTGTTAACGGATTGACAGGCTGCTGAAGACCTTCCGTTCACCCTTCGACATGCTCAGGGCGAACGGAAGAAGACGTAAGATCATTGATTGTTTCCCGTTCATGCTGAGCTTGTCGAAGCATGGCAATTACTTTTCAGCATCCTCATAAAACGGGGTCCGCAGCTGCCTGCCTACTTTTTGTAGAGCTGGTCGATGAATCCGCTCTTATCCAGCTCTTCCACGAAGCGGTTGTCGACGACTTCTGCCGCCTTCAAGTTCTTGGCCCGGGGATCTTTCTCGGCCAGAAAACCGATGAAGGTTTCGAATCCCTTGATCGACGCATAGGGCTTGCGGGGGATGATCCGGTCGGCGAACAGGTCGTACATCTTGGCCACCAGGTCCAGATCGTCGAGTTTGAAATTCTTGGCAATGATCTGAATTCCCTGATCGCGGTGGCCCTTGAAGTAGGCAATGCCCTCCACGTACCCTTTCATGAAAGCGCGAACGGTATTAGGCTCCTTCGCAATGTAAGAACGGGTGGTTCCAATCCCCATCATGGGGAAGTCGATTCCCTGGGCGGCCAGATCCACCAGCGTCTTGAAACCCTGCTTTTGGCCCTCGTAAGTGAGCGGCGGGACGACCATCGCGCCCTGCACTTTCCCCGCTTTCAGAGCGGCGATTCGGGAGGTGGTTCCGCCTACCTGCAAGATCGTCACGTCTTTGTTCGGGTCGAGCCCGAGCTGCCGGACCGCGAGGCGGGCCGCCGTATCCGATACGCTGCCGTAACGGCTGATGGCAACCGTTCCTCCCTTAAGCTGCTGGGCGTTTTGCACGCCGGGTTGGGTCATGAGCTCGAACACCAGGACGTTTGTGGAGCCCGCGATGGTGACGGTGTCGGCGCCGGCCAGGTTTGCATTGATCATGGCCCCGCCCATGGACATCAGCGGGATCGAGCCCGAGAGCAGGACCTGGGTGGCCTGGGTGCCGCTCCCAATGTAAACCAGCTCCGTCTCCAGGCCGTACTTGGGGAAAATCCCCACCGCGTGGCCCGTCCACAACGGAGCAACTCCCCCTTCAATGGCGCTATAGCCCACGACGATCTTCTTCTCCGCCCCCTGAGCGGTCGGTCCCCAGACCACAAGGAAAAGGATGGAAAGGAGTCCAACCAGAAGTCCTTGGAGCAATAGTTTGCTTTTTCTCATACCGAGTTCTCCTCTTTTATCCCCCTCAACGATGGACGGAGGCGAATTTTCTGCTATGATATTCCCAAATTCACCTTTCACCAACGGTTCTTTCTGTGACGAGGAGAAACTCACATGACCCTCATCCTCAGCAACGACGACGTGGATCGGCTGCTGACCATGGATACGGTGATCGATGCTTTGGAAAATGCCTACCGCGAGCTGGGGGAAGGGGGTGCTCTCAATACCCCTCGCGTGGATCTCCTGGTCAGGGGTCCGCAACCCGGCTCCGTGCACGGCTTCAAGACCATGAGCGGCTCGGTGCCGGGAGCGGGAGTGGCCGCCGTGCGCCTCAATTCGGACATCGTCCACTGGCCCCAAATGGGCGGCGGCCAGCGTCGGGTGAAGATC
>DATEAK010000077.1:0-2909 GCA_035288405.1 bacterium
TCATCGCCGCCATGGGAAGTTCCGAAAAGATCTGCCGCCATCTGCACCTGCCGATCCAGAGCGGAGATGACCGGATCCTGAAGGAGATGCGCCGGCGCTACACCGTGGCCGAGTACAGCCGGTTTGTGGAAAAAATCGCCAGTGAGCTTCCCGGGGTGGGAATCGGAACGGATGTCATTACGGGCTTTCCGGGAGAAGGGGAAGAGGAGTTCTCGACAACACGCCGGACGGTGCTTTCTCTCCCCTTCACGTACCTGCACGTGTTTAGTTACTCTCCTCGTCCCGGTACCCGGGCAACGGCCTTGGCCCGCAGGGTCCATCCGAATCTGATCAAGGAGCGGACCACGACGATGCGGGAAATCTCGGTGCGCTTGAAAGAACAATTTGCCCGCAACCACGTGGGGAAGGTGGTCTCCGTACTCTTTGAGCAGCGAGAGGAAGAGGGCTGGTTCAGTGGTCTGGCGGATAACTACATGAAGGTTGGAGTTATGACCCGCCAAGATCTCGCCAACCAGCTTCTCCCCGTGGAGATTACGGATACGTTGGGAGGAATTGCTGTCGGCCGTCTGATCTCCAAGTCGGCGGCGTGAGGAAATAGGATGCCCGAGAAGGTCTACATCGAGACGTACGGCTGTCAGATGAACGAATATGACAGCGACATCGTGCGCTCTTTTCTCAAGCAGGGAGATTACGCGCTGGCGGCTTCCCCGCAAGAAGCCCGAGTGATTCTCTTGAACACCTGTGCTATCCGGGAAAATGCTCATCAGCGAATTTACGGCCGTCTGGACCAATTCCGCCGGCTCAAAGAGAAGCGACCGGAACTGCTGATTGGGATTCTCGGCTGTATGGCCCAGAACTTGAAAGAGGATCTCCTCGAACACGGACAGGTCGTCGATCTGGTGGCCGGACCGGACAGTTACCGGCAGTTGCCCGAAATGATCCGCCAGGCCCGGCAGACCCTGCAGCCGGTTCTCAACGTGGAACTTTCGGAATACGAGACCTACAGCGATATCTGCCCGGAGCAGGTCGATGGAGTCAACGCCTGGGTGGCGGTGATGAGAGGGTGCGACAAGTTTTGTACATTCTGTGTGGTTCCCTACACGCGTGGGCGAGAACGCAGCCGGGACCCCGATAGCGTCGTGCAGGAGGTCGAGGTACTGACCTCGCGAGGATACAAGCAAATCACTCTTCTGGGACAGAATGTGAATTCCTACCGCGCCGGCAACTGCGACTTTGCCGGCTTGATGGAAAGGGTATCCAAGGTTGAGGGAATCGAGCGGATACGCTTTACCTCGCCCCACCCCAGAGATTTTCCGGACACCCTTCTCCGCGTGATCGTGGAGAACCCCAAAATCTGCAAGCACATTCACCTCCCCTTGCAAGCCGGCAACGACCGGATTCTGCACCGCATGAATCGCACGTACACCCGGGAGGAATTTCTGAAACTGGTTCGCAAAATACGGGAGTTGTGCCCGGAGATGGGTCTCACAACGGATATTATCGTAGGCTTCCCCGCGGAAACCGAGGAAGAATTCCTGGACACCTACCGGGTCATGGAAGAGGTGGGGTTTGACTCGGCTTTCCTGTTCAAATACTCGGAGCGCAAAGGGACAACCGCAGAGCGCAAGTGGCCCGATGACGTTTCCGACGAAGTGAAGGGAGATCGGCTCAGCCGCCTCGTTGAACTGCAGCACAGAATCTCACTGCGGAAAAACCGGAACAAGATCGGACGGGAAGTTCTGGTTCTGGTGGAGAAGGAGAGCAAAAAATCAGCTCGAGAGTTCATGGGACGCTGTGACGATAACCGCACCGTGATTTTTCCCCGCAACGGCACCTCTCCAGGCCAGTTCGTCCACGCACGGATTACCGGGGCCACCAGCGCCACACTTCTGGGAGAAGTCGTCCCCGAGGAGAAGTGACGGTGCCTCTGCCTGCGGGCTGGCGGTTCAGATATTGTATCTTTGATATCGAGGGGGTTCTCCTGAATGCCCGCCTCTTGGCCAAGAAGACGTTTGGTCGTTTCCTGGCACGGGAGTACGGGATTCCTGCCAGCGATGCCTTGGTGTTTTTCACCCAGGCTCAGGATCTCACTTTGGCAGAGAAGTTTCATCGCATCTTCGAAATGCACGGACAGCCCGTTCAGGAATTGGACAGCGTGATCGCTCGCTTCGAAGAGACCGTAGAGTCCCAGCGCCCCTTGGTCTATGAAGGTGCCCGGGAGGTTCTCGATGCTCTACTGGAGAAAGGAGTTCTCCTCTTTGCGGTGGGCTCTGCACCGGTGGGAGAACTCAGGTCCCGCCTCGGGCAGGTGGATTTGCTCGGCAAGTTTCGCGGCGTGCTGGGCCGGGAAGCAGGTCCCAAAGGGTATCCGCAGATGGATCCATTGGCCCGCAGCCTCGGAATCTCTCTCGCGGATTTCAGTCGCGACGGGATTTATATCACTGCCAGCCCCGGGGAGATCACCGATGTAAGTTGCAGGGGGATGGCCGTGGCGGGTGTCGCCCACCTGTCTTCTGTCCAGACGTTACGCGAGAGCGGGGCCCCCGTGGTTCTAAAGTACATCGGCCAGCTGATCTTTTCCTGAGTTTTCAGAAAATGGGGTGATCATCATCCCGGTGCTTTTGGATACCGATACCGCCTGCCCGAGGGCGATGGAGGAAGTGAGTTAGATGAACCCCAGGAGTCGCCAATAAAGAATGTTTAAAGGGGTGAGGACGAGGATCCCCACAGCTCCTACGAAAAGCATCATACGCAGAAGTTCTTTGTGGGCGACGTAGCCGAAACTCAGGAGCACAACCAAGGGCGGAGATTGGTAGGGGAGGTAGGGATAGTTGTAGCTGACGACCATGCTCAGGGCACTGCTTACCAGGTTGATGCCGCGTTCCTGAGCGTAGCTGAGAATGATGGGA
>DATEAK010000078.1:0-3659 GCA_035288405.1 bacterium
GCGGGCCACCTGTTCTCGGGTTCTCTCTTCAAGACTGCGCGCCCGTCCTTCTTCAAGAGCACGCTCCCGCACCGAGGGTTGCGTGCGAGCAGCCCCCGCAGAGGGGGCAGGCTGCTCGACTTTTGAAGGAGGAGTCGTCGCACCTGCGCCTTGCGTGGTCACGGCCCTTTTGGCACAACCGGTGATTGCCAGGGCAAGCCCAAACCCAATGGCGCAGAGCGGGATCCAGATCCTTTTCGCAGTCACATTCATCTTCTTGCCTCTCTCTAACATTTGGGTCCTCCCTTTAACGTGCTGAATCCTTTACGGTCTCTGAGAGCGGGCTTCACCTAGCCTCAGACGATTTTCTCATAACTTTCTCCCTCTGCGGCGCGGTTGTCAAGGGCTTTTTTTGCCTTGCGCAGGTCTAATCGGGTAACCATGGTGACCACGTCGGATCCTTCATCTCGATCGGTGATTGAAGACGCACCGTGCTTCCCCCCCGGACATCCAAAATGTAAATTTGGGATTTTCCCCCATCGCGGGTGGAGCCAAAGGCTATATACCGGCCATCCGGAGACCAGCTCGGATCTTCGTTATCGCCTGCGCTGGAAGTAAGCGCCTGGCGCCCGCCGCCGTCCGGGTTGATGACCGCGATCTGGAAGCGGCCCGCAACCCGGGACGTGTAGGCAATCTTGTCCCCTGCAGGAGACCAGGCCGGGGAAGTATTGTAGTTCCCCTCATACGTTAGGCGCCGGACCCCCTTTCCGGTCCTGTCCATAATGTAAATCTGGGGTGTGCCGCCGCGGCTGGAGGCAAAGGCGATTTGTTTACCGTCCGGCGACCAAGAAGGGGAAACGTTGATTCCCCAACTGCCTGTAAGGCGCTGGACGACGGCTCCGTGATCGTCGATCAGGGAAATCTCCGAATCCCCCTTATCCGTGCTCACGGTGAGGGCGATGAAGTTTTCCCGAGGGGACCAACTGGCTCCGAGGTTCAAACCAAAGCGGCGGGAGAGAACCCGTTCCTGGCCCTTCACCAGATCGTACAAGTAGAGATCCGGATTCCCGGCCTTGTAGGACGTGTACAGGATCCCACGGCCGTCCGGAGTCCAGGAAGGCGCCACATTGATCGTCCCGTTTTGTGTGATGGGGCGCCTGTTGTATCCGTCATAATCCATCACGTAGATCTCTTTGTTCCCGTCGCCTGAACCCGTGGCTGCGATGCGGGTCAGGAAGATGCTCCGCGCCCCCGTGAAGGCTTCCACAGTCTGGTTGGCAAAGCGATGGGCCATGCGGCGGATGTCCGCCTTGCTTCCCGTGTACTCCCGGCCCAGGATCAGCGATCCGTTGATGGTGTCGTAGACTTTCCCCGTCAGTCGGGCTTGATCTCCATTGATCCGGAGGGTTCCCGACACCAGGGCTTCGGCTCCGATCGTGGTCCAGTCGTGGAAATCGATGCCTGCGCCGCCGGGTCCGACCTTGAGCGGGTTCACCAGGTAGGAACGGCGATCAATCACTTCGAAGACTCGAGTAGAACTTAAATCCACTCCCACAGTCTCGGCGACGCTGCGGGCCAAGGGGGCATCCTCGGGAGGACCCGCCTCAAAGGAGAAATGGGGGATGGCGATGGGAAATCTCCTTCCCCCCGGCGCATTGATGTCGATATAGACCTTCGAGTTTAGAGGAAGGGGATAAGCGACCAGGACGGCTGCGGTCAAAAAGAGCGGGATCGCCAAACGCAGCAATGAGTTCCAACTCATGGCAAGGTGCTTCTCTGACTTCTGGGGTCATGGAAGCGGAGCCCGAATTCAAACAAGCCGTTGTCCGAAACTTCCGGTGGAGGCGGGAACGGCTGGGCTTTCGCTACTGCACGGCGCGCGGTCTCATCAAAGTAGGAGTTTCCGGAACTCTCTTCAATCCACACTTTGTCCACCCTGCCGTCCTTCCGGATCTGCACCGACATCACAACGACCAGGAGGTTCTTGCCCCGGCTCAGTCCCTCCGGAGCAACCCAGGCTTTCTGGACGCTGTCGAGGATCTGATTATAGTAGCCCTTGAATTTGATGTCGAGAATTTGCCGTGATAACCCGCCTCCCGCCGCTCCAGACCCCGCTCCTTGAGGAGCGACCCCCTTTCGAGGAGAGGGGCTCGAAGTCTGTGGAGATTCGCTAAGACCGCGCCGCAGGTTCTCGACGGCTACCTTGGTCTGCAAGTTCTCGATGGCCCTCCGCATCTGTAGCTCTTCGATGGATCGTTTGACTCTCTCTTCATCAGCCTGTCTTTTCGCGTCTGTCTGGCTGGGCTCGGCTTTCTTAAGACTCTCTGTTTTTTTGACGGGTAGGGCAAGGTCGTCAGCGTCGGTGGTGGTTTTTTGGGCGTCGGGTTCTTTGGCTTTCGTGGTCGGGCTCGCCTGGGCGATTTTTTCTGCAGGCTTGGCCTTCTCTACCTTGGCGGGTTTCTTCGTCTCCGCTTTTTTCTCTTCCTTCGGAGTCGATTTGGGCGGTGTTACGGAAATTTCGCCGGCGGATGTTGATTTCCCGGGGGAAGCTGGAATCCCTCCAACCAAGTCCACGGTATAAACGGGGGAAGAAAAGATCCGCTGTCTGGAGAAACTAGGCACGATCAGCAGGGCAATCAGGACGGCAACATGGACAAGCGCGGAAACAACAACCCCTTGGAGAATTTTTCCCCGCAAGCTGTATGTACTGCTGCCCGAAACCTCTCCTTGCATCTGTTCTCCGGATTTTTGCCCACTCCTACTTGTCGGCAGCAGGACTCCGTCCCTTAATATCCTCGATGTCCGTCACCATGCCGATCTTCTCCACCCCGGCTTTCTTGATTGCCGCCATGGTCTGAATGACGTAGCCGTAAGCCACCTGTTCGTCCGCCTTCAAGAAAACCCCCTTGTCCGGACTATTGCGGTGAATCGCCTTCAGTGTTTCGGTGAGACGGGCCAGATTGTATTCATGACGGTTGAGGAATACTTTTCCTGATTGGGCAATGGTTACGACCAGGGGATCTGCCCGTGTATCGAGAGCGGTTCCGGACGCCTTAGGCAGTTTCACGTCGATCCCTTGCTGGAACATGGGGGCAGTCACCATGAAGATGATCAAGAGGACGAGCATGACATCCACGAAGGGCGTCACGTTGATCTGCGACATAACCTTTCCATGAGAGTTCTCTAATGCCATGGTCCGGATCCCTCCTATTTCCGGATGCGGGGAGCGGGGTTTACAGCGGCCTCCGCGGTCCGCTTTCGAAGGTCATCCCTCTGCAGAAAGTTAATGAAGTCGTCGCAGAAACGGTCCATGTCCGCCGTCAGCGCCCGGATGGAATTCAGGAAGTGGTTGTAAGCGATGACGGCAGGAATGGCCGCGACCAGGCCGAAGGCTGTGGCAATCAGGGCCTCGGAGATCCCCGGAGCTACCGCCGCCAGGTTGGCTGCGCCCGTAGCTCCGATGTTCCGGAAGGAATCCATGATGCCCCATACGGTGCCGAAGAGCCCAACAAAGGGTGCCGAACTCCCGGTGGAGGCCAGAAACGTGAGGGAGCTTTCGAGACTTGCCACCAGCGCCACCTGGGTTCCCCGCAAGGCTCTGCGCACCCGGCCGTAGCGGTCGAAGTCCGCGGCAGGATCCCCGTTGGGCAACTTGCAGTTGGCGACACTTTTCTGGCTTG
>DATEAK010000079.1:0-4171 GCA_035288405.1 bacterium
TGGCGGCTTTTTGAAGACCAGGCCCTGACGCAGTGCGTAAGCGGCGGCTTGGGCTCTGTTGCGCAGATGGAGCTTGTCCATGATGTTTCGCATATGATTTTTCACAGTCCCCTCGCTGATTGAAAGAAAAGCGGCGATTTCTTTATTCGTCTGCCCCTGCGTCACCTGGTCGAGGACTTCCATCTCCCGCGGGCTCAATTCTTGGAGGGCTTCTTCTTTAGATTTGTCGCGCCGCGCCTGCTCGGAGAATTCCTTTATGATTTTGGAGGCCATGGTGCGGGAAATCGAGGCCTCTCCCAGAAAAACCCCCCGGATCGTATGCAGCAGAGCCTGCGAGCCGATCTTTTTCAACAGGTAGCCGTCGGCGCCGCTTTTAATTGCTTCGAACAGTTTCTGCTCTTCTTCCGCCACGGTGAGGATAATTACTTTTGAGTCGGGTAGAATCTCTTTGATCTTCCGGGTTGCCTCGATCCCGTCCACGTTGGGCATCTGGATATCCATCAGGATCACGTCGGGATGGAGTGCTTGGATCTGGCTCAACGCCCGAGCTCCGTCTTCGGCTTCCCCGATGAACTCCATATCGGTCTGCTCGCGAAGTAAGCTTGCCACCCCTTGCCGGAACAAGGGATGATCGTCCACCACCATAACCCGGATGGGCTTCATCTCGGGCATTCCTCCCGGGAGGGAACGGGGAATTTGACGGTTACACTTGTCCCCTGCTCCGGGGAAGACGTAACTTCCAGACAGCCGCCGATGGATTGAGCTCGTTCCCGCATCGTGTGCAGGCCGAAGTGATTCCTCCCGTTGGAAGAGACGTTGCTGAGATCGAAGCCTCTGCCGTTGTCCTCCACGGTAACGCAGGCGCTTTCCCCATTTCGGGAAAAGTTCACGACTGCCTTTGTCGCCCTGGCGTGTTTGCGGACGTTGGCGAGAGCTTCCTGAATGATCCGGATCAACTGAACTTCCACCGCAGGGGGAAATTGAACTGCCCGGTCATCCTCTGCCACGAGGCTTACCTTGATGTTGTTCTGGGTGCTGAACTCATGAAGATATTCCGTAAGAACCGGGAGAAACTTGCGGCCCCGGGACACTTGTGTCCTCAAGCCGAAGATCGACTGCCGAACCTCGTCGTAAGCATCCTCCGCGACCTTCTTCACCCCTTCCAACTCCGGTTCTACCTTGGAGGTATTCCCGGTACGGGCCATCTCTTGCAGTTGATCGATGCGCAAGTAGATGAACCCCAACGCTTGGGCCAACCCATCATGCATTTCCCGGGCAATGCGCTCTCTCTCTTCCACCGCGGCGAGATTTCGAACTTCCTGATAAAGGCTCGCGTTGTCAATGGCGACCCCCGCCTGGGTCGCGAGTCCATTGAGCAGCTCGGCGTCTGTGGAGGAGAACTCCCGCCTTTCGCAGCGTCCCACGCATAGAGCTCCGATCGTTTTGTTCTTTTTCATGAGCGGGGCGGAGAGATGAGACTGGATGTAAGCAGCATTGAGGTATTGACAGGTTGTTCTCGTGGAATGGTCCGCGGAGTTTCCCTTGCAGGAAAGACAGGCGCCTTGACCTTCAACCATCCCCTGTTCCGGTGAGATCGGTTTGCAATCGAAGGCGGCGGCCGGTCCGCTCGTCACCTTCATGACGACTTCTCGGCCGCTGTCATCCGACATGCAGAGGCTAGCGCAGTCGGCCTGCAGCAGCTCCTTGGCATTTTCAACCACGGAACGGAGAATTTGATTGAGTTCCAGGGAACTCGAAATCTCCGTCCCAATTCGGTAAAGGGCCTGGGTCTCCTTTACCTTCCGTTCCAGCATGGCGTTGAGCCCCTTGAGCTCCCGCTCGTGTTCCTCAAGCGTTTCGGCCATCGTGTTGAAGGAGTGAGAAAGCTGGCCGATCTCGTCATTGGATTCGATGTCCACGCGCTTGCTGAAGTCCTCCTGAGAAAGAGATTTGGTTGCATCAGCCAGCCGGCGCAAAGGGGAAGAAATCTTGCGGAACAAGATAATGCTGCTTAAACCCACGAGCGCCGCGCCGATTCCGAAACAAACAAAGTAGAGCCTGACCAGGAGAGACATGGTCCAGTGATTGCGCTCGATCAGGCGGAGGATCTTCTGCTGGTGAATACCGTTCAACTGCTGGGCAAGGAAATGAGAGTTGTTGCCGATCAAGTCGAGTGTGTCCAAGTCTCTATCCTCAGGCCTCCTTCCATTTTCGACGGCTGCCAGGAGCGATTCTCCGGCGCTCCGCAGGGATACGGTTTCCTTTCTGAGTCCCTCGATGAGCTTAATTTCCTGGACATCTTCCGAGAAGGCTTCTTTTTCGCTTAGGTGATCCTGATAGAAAGCTTCCAGCGTGTCCGTCAACCGGTTCTCCAGAGTTTTGATGGAGTTAATTAATTCCGGGGAGCCGGTGAGCGCCGCGCGGTCGAGATCATGAATGATATGGTGAACTGTGGAGTGGATGTCTTCCGTGATCACTATGTGATAGGATTTCTCTTCCACTTCAGAGGCAATTCCGGAAATAGAGCGTGCCAGGAACAGAGAGATTGCCCCCAAGGAGAGGAAGAGGAGAAGCAAGACCGCGAAGCACAGGGACAGCTTGGCGCTGATGCGTCCCGGAAAATGCTTCTTCTGATTGGGGTCCGGCCGTAGCAACCAAGCCATTCCAGGAGTTTCCACCTCAAAACCAAGCGTTTTCAGCGGGGAAGTTGGCTGCACTATAGCACGGGGAGTATGTGAGATCAACTTCCAATCCGGCGGACCTCAGTATTCCCTCAGGCAAGAAGAAGCTCCCGTGGTTGGGGACCACACTCTTTCGATGGCCCAAAGGCCTACCTTCGTTCTCCCTTCTTCCCAGTAGAAATAGGCCGAAAGGCACATTGACCCCCTTCCTTGCTGAGAGTAAATTAGCCAAACAGGGATTTTTGGCACCAAGAGTTGAGTTTACTCAAACGCAGAGGAGGGTTGAATGAACGGCAGGATTTTGATTTTCGCAGTAATGTTCCTGATCAGCATGGCTCTCGTCCCGGCGACAGGATTCGCCCAGAAGGCTACCTATGCAAAGGACATTGAGCCTTTGTGGAAAACCAGGTGTATAGGATGTCATGGTCCGGCTTCTCCTCTCATTGAGGAATTTGACAAAAATAAGGAAAAGTACGCTAAGGAGATGAAGGGGCCCCGGATGGATAGCTACAAGCTCATGGTGGAGTTCGTCAACGGAGGCGACGCCGGGGCCATCATGAGACGGCTCGATGATGGAAAAAGCACGAAAGACGGTAAGCCAGGGAACATGTACCAGTATCTCGGCGCCAGCGACGAGGAAAGGAAGAAGAATCTCCAGACTTTTAAAGACTGGGTAGGGAACTGGACTTTGAAGAGGAAAGCTGAACTGACTGCCGAGGACCGCAAAGGTTTTCTGACGGCCGAGAAGTAGTTTCAAAGAGGACTCCCCCGGGGTTGATTTTTCCCGGGGGAGTTCTTCGTCGCGCAGGGGGCTTAGAAGGCTCTCTGAGTCCAGCCAGTCTGCTTGTTGATCTGGACTTTTTCGACGAGCGAATTGTCCTTGGTTACGATTTCCACTTCAAAGAGTCCGTCTTTCTCGGTCACGTTCCCGACCTTCAGATTCGGGTTGCCGTGGCGGGTGAGCCGGTTCTGGACCAGGGTTGCGGCCTGTTCCTTCGTCAGCGGCTGCCCGGTAGCCGTGGCGCTGGTGGCTTGCCAGCAGTGGTGGTCTCCGGCATAGCCGGTTCCGGGACCGCCAAATCCTCTGGACCCTGCCCCCCAGTTGCCTCCCATCATGCCATCGCCCATCATGCCGCCCCTCATCATTCCGTAACCCGGCCCGTTTCCTCTTCCGTAACCAAACCCTTGTGCGTAGGCCAGGGTGCCGGCAGCCAGGATGGCCGCTACGGCGACTGCGATGATCCCTCTCTTCATTTCCTCTCCTCCTTTTGCATCTTATCCCCAGCTCGGGGATGACGTTCTGTTCCCTGTTCAATGCAGGGGTTGTGCCATTGCAACGGAGGCAAGAGAAGTGTTTGCTTTCCGAAGAGTTATCTTGCTAGACAGGAGGATAAGGGAAGGGGACATCGCGATGCAGACGACGGTTTTGTCGAACTTTCGACACTAATGCGGTTCTGAAAAGTTTCGTTGAACTCCAGGCGGCTCAAAAA
>DATEAK010000080.1:0-4541 GCA_035288405.1 bacterium
CTTCATGTAATCCATCACACCGGTCCGATCTTCCCGGATCGCCTTGCGCCGTGTAACCACTTCCATAAACGGGAACGAAATTTCCTGGCGAGCGTCCCAGAGAGGGTGAAACCCCCTTTGCTGTGCCTGGCTGTAAGCCGGATGGGAAAGAGCTCCTCCGTCCACGGCACCGGCAATCAGAGCCTGCAAGAGCTCGGGACCCACGTCAATTTGAATCAACGCGACGTCCCGATCCGGCTGCAGCCCGTGCTTCTTCAGGATGTAACGGGTCAGAAAGTCCATGAGAGTGCCGTAGCGGCCGGCGCCGATTTTTTTCCCTTTCAGATCCGCCACCGTCCTGATTTCCGGTTTGACCATGAGCCGGCTCACCACTCCAGGAAGAGTGTGGGCCAGGATCACGAGATCGGCTCCCCCAAGAACGGCGTTGATGGCCGTCGGAGTAACCACAGGCGCAACAAACAAGCTTCCCCCGATCAGGGCCTGTGAAGCTTGCCCGGAGCCTTGCAGTAGAATCAACTCCGCATCCAGGCCGTACTTTGCAAAGATCCCGGCCTCCTTGGCGACCCAGGGGATCACGTTCGCGGGGGAGGGCGCGGAGAGCCCCACCTTGATTTTCTTGAGAGCGCGTTCCTGCGCTCCGAGAGGCGGAGTGAGGGAGAAAAGGAGAAGGGTGACCAGAACGGTAACTGCACCAGTGGGCAGAGTCCGTACTTTCATATCAGATTCCCCAGCAGTGTTTTCTTATTGTTTGTAGACCCTGTCGATGAAACCGCTGCGCTCCAGTTCCTGCACAATCCGGTCGTCGTAGAGATCCTCGGGTTTCAAATTCGGAGCCGGCTTTTTTGCAGTCGCTTCTTTGAACTGTATTGCCGTCCCTTCCTTGGTGACCAGAGGGACCTTTTCGTAAAGCTTCGAAATCGCAGTCCAGGAATCGTTGAGAAAACGCTCGTTGGTCTGTTTGCTGAACTTGGCGATGATCCTCTCGCTTTCGGTCTTGTGTGTCTTGAAGAAGTGGGTGGCCTCGATGAGAGCCATGGTGACCCGCTTCACTGTGTCCGGGCTGCTGGTCAGGAGACTTCGCGCGGTGGCCGAGCAGATGAAAGGGAATTCGAAGCGCGTCGGCAGGTCGGCCATATCGGCCAGAACCCGCAGAGGCATCCCCTGAGCCAGGGCGACGATCCCCGGCGGGGCCGGGAAACCGGCGATCTTCCCGGCGCGGAATGCCGCCGCCCTTTCCGTAGCACCTCCCACCTGGAGAATCGGAACATCCTGCATGGGGGTGAGTCCCAGGCTCCGGACTAAGAAGCGGGCAGCCACGTCCGAAGCACTGCCGAATCGGCTGATGCCTACCGTCTTCCCCTTCAAATCCTGAGCATTCTTAATCGATTCGTGCACCACGAGCTGAAAGGGGAGGGTGTTCAAGTAACAAGCCGTCATCAGAATGTCGGCCCCGTTGACGACCGCCGCCGCCACTCCGCTTCCCGCGGTGTTTGCCATCTTGACATCGCCGGCCAGCAGGCTTTGCACGCTGGTGGTGGTGCTGCCGATATAGATCAGCTCCGCGTTGAGCCCGTTTTTCCTGTAAAACCCCTGGTCGCGCGCCACCACCCAGACGCTGTTGGAAGATTCGATGGAGCTGTAGCTGAGCAGGATGCGCTCCTGAGCCGCGGCTGACGCGGCCAGAAAAACGAGAGTCAGGCACACGGCAAGGGCTGCCATCTTTCCCGTGCCGGCTCTGGTGATCTTCATGCGTCTCTCCTCCCAGAAGGTTGAGATCCCCTCCGGTCTCCTACGCTTTCAGTGTGCGGGCAAAAAACGCCAGAGTTTTCTGCCAGGCGTCTTTGGCGGCTTCCGGGTGATAGTTCTCTTTCGTGTCGTTAAAGAAGGCGTGCTTGGCCCCGGGGTACTGGTGAATTTCCGCTTTCTTGCCTTGCTTCTCCAGTTCCGCCTTGAACTGGACGACTTGTTCGAGACTGATCACGTGATCCTCGTTCCCAAAAATTCCCAGGATGGGGCAAGGCAAATTTGGAACCCAATGAATCGCGTGCTGGGGCTTCTTTTCGTCGCACTGCTTGTTGAAGGGCTGGCCGTAGTACACCGCGCAGGCGGCGATCTTGGGATTATTGCAGGCGGTCAGGAGAGCATAGCGCCCTCCCATGCAGTAGCCGATGACGCCGACGCGATCCTTCTTCACGTTCTGTTGAGCCGCCAGGAAATTATAGGCGGCAGCCAGATCCTTCTCGACCTGGCTGTCGTAGAGATCCGCAGCTCCTTGCCCGCGGGAAAACAGATCCACGGCGAGGGTTGCGTACCCCTCCCGGGCGAAGCGATCGCACACGTTTTTGATGTGAGGTCCCGCCTGTGGGTTCTTCTCGTCGAGCCCGATGTTCTCGTGAATCACGATAAGAGTTGGATACGGTCCCGGACCCTTGGGACATGCCGCGTAGGCGTTCATCTGGGCTCCATCGGAAGGAAACTGGGTCATCTTCGAGACAATTTCGCTCATGGCTTTCCCCTTCTGAGAGATGGGTGTAGAAACAGAAGTCCCGACCGCGCGGGCGGGAACGGCGACGGTTCGACTGGTTGATCTTTGACATCGAAAATCTCAATATCTTGCTTGGTTTCATGAATATCAGGTTTATTCCCCCTCGTCAAGTCATCCCTGGGGTTGACGCCTAGCGGGGAATGATGCTAAAGTTGCATCATGATGATGCAGAATACCCTGCAAGAAGGGAGACTTTCATGAAGGCAGTGACCTTACGAAATCTTCCCCCCGAACTGGCCCGAATTATCCGCCAGAGGGCTGCTGACAAGCGCACGAGTGTCAACAAGGCAGTAATCGGCTTGCTGGAGGAGAGCGCGGGGATAGGAAAGAAGAAGGGTCGATCTCTCCATCACGATTTGGATATGCTGGCCGGATCTTGGACGAAAGAAGAGGCTGCGGCCTTCGAGAAGTCTCTGGCCAAGCAACGTGCGATTGACCTGGATCTGTGGAAATGACGCAGGTGATGCTGGATACTTCGGCCTACTCGGCCTTTATGAGAGGCCATGCCGAGGTCAGGCTGGCTCTGCAACAGGCTGATGAGATCTATCTCAACCCAGTTATCCTGGGGGAGTTGCTTGCTGGATTCATGCGAGGCAAGCGCAAGAAAAAGAATGAAAAGGAACTGCAAATGTTTCTTTCATCGCCACGGGTAAACGTGGTGGATCTGGATGAGGACACGTCCGAAAGGTACGCAGTGATCCTTAACTCTCTCTGGAAGGCGGGCACCCCGATACCCACCAATGACATCTGGATCGCAGCAAGTGCCATGCAGCACGGAGTGCGACTCCTAACCGGGGATGCCCATTATCAGAGAGTCACCCAAGTGCTTGTGGAATATTTTAGCCTCCCTGAGATCGGGTAATCGGAACTCAGAAGACGGCAGTCACTTCCGAGAGCCCGTGGCGTGTCATACAAGGTCGGAGACGAAGAGTTCTTCAAAAGCTGTTCTTCCATGTCTCTTCTGGACCAGGGCTGGCTCGACAAGCCTTGTGCTCCTCTCCTGCTGGTGAACGGGAAGAAAGACGAGCAAGTTCCCATCGAGGATCTCTATCTCCTCCTCGAACACGGTGACTCCAAAGAGGCCCGCGTGTTTCCCGATGCGGGCCACATGGGCAAATCGCCCGAGGCGCTGCAGGTGGTCGTGAGCTGGCTCAGACGGTGTTTAACGAAATAGGCTATGGGATTGGTGTTGCCCGTGCATTTGATTCTCGACGCTCGCTTTGCCTGCGGATGTATGACTACTCCCAAGCGGGCGCCTATTTCGTGACAATCTGTGTGCAAATGCAACAATGCCTGTTCGGCAGCGTAGTGAAAGAAGAAATGCGTTTGAACGACGCCGGGAATCTGGTGCGCGCCATCTGGCAAGCGTTACCAACGCGTTTCCCCAGCATTGAACTCGATCAATTTGTCGTCATGCCGAATCATATCCACGGAATTATCCTGATTGTAGGGGCAGGGCTTGCCCTGCCCAATTCGGGCACAACGGCAGCAACGGGCGCAGCAAGCAGCCTGTCTGCGCCTGCCTGCCCCGCTGGGGCGGTAGGCAGGTGCGGACCTGTCTGCCGTGTCGGCACAGGCAGGCACGTACAGGCAGGCGCCCCTACGTTGGGAGATGTCATCCGGGCTCATGAGATCTCCTTACAGGTTACAGAGCGCGTGAAGGGTAGAGAACGCGGCCGTTCTTGATGTCGTGGAGGCCGTAACGGGTCAGGCGCAGTTCGGGAAGAAAATCGCAGACGAGAAATAAGAGCGTGTAGAGGATATCGTGATAGGGGTGCCCACGCTCCTGCAGGAGGGCGAGCAGCTTTCTTAACTGCTCGGAGCACCAGGAGAGGGGCTGTGTGCTCATGAAGCCCCCGATGTCCAGCGGCAGTTCAAAGATCACGTTTTCTCCATCCACCAGGACGATCCCTCCTCCTATGTCCACCATCCGGTTCAAAGCCAAAGCCATGGACTTGCGATTGCGTCCCATGACCAGGAGTTGAGCGGCGGTATT
>DATEAK010000081.1:0-10048 GCA_035288405.1 bacterium
CGGCGGCTCCACGACTTCCATTCTGGTAAACATTCCGGGAGAGGCGGCCTCCATCGTGACCTGTTTCGACGGCTACCAGATGGCCCGCCAGGGGAGGGCGGGGGCGGCTCTGGGAATCGCCGCGTTCGGATCCTTCTTCGCGGGGACCATCTCGGTGGTAGGACTCATGTTCCTGGCACCGACGCTGGCCTCCTTCGCCTTGAAGTTCGGCTCTCCCGAGTATTTCTCTCTGATGGTGATGTCCATGACCCTGGTGACCTATCTGTCCCAGCGCTCGCTGCTCAAGGGAATGATGATGGCGGCGCTGGGTCTGATCCTGAGCGTGGTGGGATTGGATCCGGAGACGGCCAAGTTGCGGTTTACCTATAACACTCTGGTTCTCCGGGACGGACTGGGGATCGTCCCCGTCGTCATGGGGCTCTTTGGGGTGTCCGAGGTCCTGTTGAACGTCGGGGTCGTCATCAATCGGGAAGTTTTTCAGACCAAGATCAAAGGCTTGTTTCCCAACCGTCAGGACTGGAAGGATTCCAGCATGCCGATTGTGCGGGGCTCATTCCTGGGATTCCTGTTGGGAATCATCCCCGGTCTCGGCACGATCATTCCCACGTTCATGTCCTACGGGCTCGAGAAGCGGTTGTCGAAACATCCGGCAAAGTTCGGGACCGGGGCCATCGAGGGGCTGGCCGGCCCGGAGTCCTGCAACAACGCCGCGGCCACCGGAAACTTCGTTCCCATGCTTTCCCTGGGAATCCCGGCCAACGCGATCATGGCCATTCTCCTGGGCGCTCTCACCCTCTACGGCCTCCAGCCCGGTCCGTTGCTGATCAAAGAGAAGCCCGACCTGTTCTGGGGGGTCATCGCCTCCATGTACGTGGGAAACGCCATGCTCCTAGTTCTGAACCTGCCCCTCATCCCCCTATGGGTGCAGATACTCAAGGTTCCCTATATGATTCTCTACCCGTTGATCCTTTTGTTCTGCCTTATCGGGTCCTACAGCCTGAACAACAACGTGGGGGACGTGATCGTCATGTGTGTTTTCGGCGTGGTCGGGTTCGCCATGAAGAAGTTCCAGTTTGAGCCCGCCCCTCTGGTCCTGGGTCTGGTCCTGGGTCCCATGCTGGAGGATAATCTGCGGCGGTCCTTGCTTATTTCGGGCGGGAGATTCGCCACGTTCTTTACACGGCCCCTTTCTGCCGGTTTTCTGGTTGTGTCCCTGATGATCCTGCTCTTCCCGCTCTTGAAACTGCGACCGTCAGCCAAGTTCCGCCAATAAGAAGAGTAGGGTTTTTAATGCAATTTTCCCATAAAGATGAGATGAAAGCCCCATTTACTGAGGGATAGGGGTGGCATAGAGTAGAGGGCAATTCCTTATATATATCGCCATTGCGAAAAGACGGGGGGGAATCGCAGCAATGACACAAGCGGTGGCTGTGAAGTTTTTAGGATTCCTGGAAAAGCTCACCGGGCAGCGGGAGATTACCTTGCCAATCGAAGAGCCCGCTACGGTTCTCGACCTTTTGAATTTGCTGTCGGAACGGTTCGGCCCCCGATTCTCCACCAGTCTGTTCCGTGCTCCTGAGGAGCTGCACACGTATGTGCGCATCTTCGTCAACGAAGAGGAGGTCGAGTCTCTGAACCGGCCTCTCACCTTCCAGAACGGTCTCCCACAGGTTGCAGTCTTCTTGATGCCTGCAATGACCGGAGGGAGTGGATTCCATGGCTGAGCCTGCGGCCCGATCGGGACCAGGAACCAAAGATTGCTGGATCCCTTCCGCCTGCGGCATGTGCTACGGGACTTGCTCGATTCTCGGGCACCGCGTGAACGGAACTCTGGTCAAGATTGAAGGAAATCCCAAGAGCGCCTATGGGATGGGACGGCTGTGCGCCAAAGGCGCGAGCGGCATCATGACCCTGTACGATCCCAACCGGGTCAACGTTCCCTTGCGCCGTACGAATCCCAAGAAGGGACTCGGGATCGATCCGGGCTGGAAAGAGATCTCCTGGGAGGAAGCGCTGAGCGAGATCGCGGAGCGCCTGCGCAAGGTCCGCCAAGATGATCCTCGCAAGCTCTTCATCCAGCGTACGACGACGAACACCTCGGCACGTATCCCCATTCAAGTCTTTGCGTGGGCCTTTGGTACTCCCAATCATTGGGTGGCCGGAGGAGGGCTGCACTGCGGCAACGGTGCCCACCTGGTCGGGGGGATCTTCCACGCTTCCTGGTCCCTGGTGCCTGATTTCAAATACTGCAACTACACGATTTACTTCGGAGCCTCCAAGGGGCACGGGGCGGGCCACGCTTCTTGCACGAACATCCAGCTGGCGGCCGAGGCCCGGGAGCGGGGGATGAAGCTCGTGGTGGTGGATCCCATGTGCAACTTTGCCTCCGCCAAGGCGAGCCAGTGGGTGCCCATCCGGGTAGGGACGGACGGGGCTCTGGCTCTGGCCATGGCCAATGTGATTGTGAACGAGATGGGGGTCTATGACGCTCCCTACTTGAAGCAGTGCACGAACGCTCCCTACCTGGTGGGTCCGGAGAAGACCTACGTGCGGGATGCAGAGAGCCGAAAGCCCCTGGTGTGGGATGGTACCCGCCGGAAAGCGGTTCCCTATGATGATCCCGAAATGGGAGACTTCGCTCTGGAAGGGACCTTTGAGGTGAACGGAGTTTCCTGCCGGCCGGCCTTTGCCGCGCTGCGGGAGCATTTGAAGCAGTTTACGCCTTCCTGGGCTGCGGAGATCAGCACGGTATCCGAGAAGACGATTCGGGAGATGGCGCAGGAATTTGCCACCGAGGCCCGGGTGGGCAGCACGATCGTGATCGAGGGGAAGACGTATCCCTACCGGCCGGCGGCGGCGATTTACTTTCGGGGCTCCGAGGGGCACGTGAACTCGGTGTACAACTGCTATGCGATCGGGCTTTTGAATCATCTGGTGGGTGCGGCGGACGTGGTGGGAGGAGCACTGGGGTTCAACCCGGTGTGCCACGGACACCCCGAGACGGGAAGGCCTCACTATGTTCCCAAGCCGGGTCCCGACGGGCTCATGGTGACGGGAACCTGGCTGTCTCCGCATCTCCCGTATCCATTTGCCGATCCCTCGATGCCCGAAGCTATGGGTCTTCAAGAACTCTTCCCTCTGGGGATGGTGTCTCCTTTCACGGCTTCCCGGGATCAGGAGGAGATGTGGCAGCGCTTCCAGCTTCCTTACCGCCCCGAGGCGATGATCAACTACGGATGCAACTCGGTGATGAGTGTGGGGAACAAGGACACGGTCATCGAGACACTGCTCAAGATCCCCTTCATCGTCTCCTTCGATATTTACCACACCGAGTTTACCGAATTCGCCGATATTGTCTTGCCCGACACCTCCTATCTGGAACATCTGGATTCGAGACCGAACCCCTTCATCCTGAACTTACACGCAGGGCTGGGGGAGTGGTGCTGGCCCATCAAGCAGCCCGTGGTCCCTCCCACGGGAGAGAGGCGCAGTACCTTCGACGTCCTCATCGAACTTGCCGACCGCATCGGGATTCGGGAGGAAACCAACCTTGCCTTCAACTCCTATCTCAAGCTCGAAGCGCCTTACCGATTGGAGTCCAACAAGAAGTACGCCTATGAGGAGATTTGCGACCGGGATTTGAAAACTCTCTTCGGAGAAAAACGGGGACTCGAGTGGTTCAAGAAAGAAGGGCTGATTTCATGGAAGAAGAAGCCTGAAGAAGTCTACTGGAGATACGAGGTCCCCGTCCGCATCCCGATTTACTGGGAGTTCTTGAAACCCCTGGGAGAGAAGGCCGGAACCATCGCCCGGGCCCATGGGATGGAGTGGGACGATACGTTTTATGATCCTTTACCGACCTGGAAACCCTGCCCCTCCCACGAGTGCCATGATTCCCAGTATGACCTCTACGGGTTTTACTACCGCGATACGCTGCACACGAACAGCTTCACGATGGAGAACCCGTGGTTGGATGAGGCGGCCCGCATTGATCCTTTCTCCTACACGATTGCCATGAACAAGGAGACGGGACTCAAGAAAGGGCTACGAGACGGGGAGCAAGTGTGGGTGGAATCAGAGAAGGGGCGCAAGGTGAGGGGGAAGCTGCATCTCACCGAGGCGATGCATC
Organism: bacterium; assembly: GCA_035288405.1. Taxonomy (GTDB): domain Bacteria; phylum JACPSX01; class JACPSX01; order JACPSX01; family JACPSX01; genus JACPSX01. Next base: position 4,130 of record DATEAK010000081.1, read on the forward strand.
CGGAGGGGTTGGGCTTTGGGGGCTGTGCGGGGCACTGGAGCAAGAAACTGCCGGTAGCCCAGGGCAAAGGGGTGTTCTTCAACGAACTCTTAGAAATCGATTTTGAACATTCCAGTCCCGTGAACTTAAACCTGGACCTGTGCGTGAAAGTGAGGGTGTACCGATGAGATACGGGATGGTGATTGATCTGCTGAGGTGTGTGGGCTGCTACGGCTGCCAGCTCAGCTGCAAGGCCGAGCACGGGACCCCGCCGGGGGTCTTCTTTGCCCGGGTCCAGAAGCAGGAGATAGGTACCTACCCGAACGTGCGCCTGCTCTTCCTGCCTCTGCTGTGCTTTCACTGCGAGAATCCTCCCTGTGTGGATGTCTGCCCCACGGGGGCGAGCCACCAGCGGGAAGGGGGGATTGTCGACATTGCCAAGGACAAGTGCGTGGGCTGCCGGGCCTGCATGATGGCCTGCCCGTACGGGGCTCGCTACTACAATGAGGATCACCGGGAGTATTTTCCGGGGCAGGGCTACACTCCCTATGAAGAGCACCAGTACCAGGAGCAAAACACCGGTGTGGTGATGAAGTGCAACTTCTGCATTCACCGGGTCACGGAAGGGTTGGACCCGGCCTGTGTCGCGAACTGTGCAGCGCGGGCCCGCACCTTTGGGGATCTCGATGATCCCGACAGCGAGGTGGCACGTCTGATCCGGGAGCGCGGGGGAACGCCCTTGCATCCCGAGCTGGGCACCAACCCCTCGGTGTACTACTTGCCTCCGTAAAAGGAGAAAGGGCTCGTGGCAGAAAAACTCCGGGATATTCCCATTGGCGATCTTCACCCGGATCAGAGTATATTGGCTTCCCATGAAGAAGCAAATCGGCATTTTCCTGAGCGCCCTGGCACTGATTCTCCTCCTCATTGCTCTCGTGGCCGGTTTTGTGGCAGCCTCGGGGAAAGGTTCCATAGACCTACATACCAACGTGGGATTTGTGGCCGGGCTCGTTTCGATTGGAGCTCATCTTCTATGGGGAGGAGGACTCAACTTCCTGGCCACATTTTTTTTAATCACTGTTCTAGGCACAGGACTGTCAGGATCCATTCAGGAAATTCCATCGACTCTTCACCCAGCACTTGCGATTCTCGGGTGGCTCATCGCGATCCTCGCCAATATCAAGAACCTTTACCCGCTTTTCCGTCGCCCTGGCCGAAGCAAGCTTTCCTCCTAAAATGCTGCTGAAAAAATCATCGAGTCTAGACCACTTAAACATCCCCCGGCAGCCCCCAAGATCTCTGTGGGCTCAAAGAGCATCTCACAAACGGGGAACGCCACAGTTGAAAAAACGGGATCCCTTGAAGGAACCCGCTTTAAGCCTACGGTGGTTCAGCAGCCTCAGAATGCTAGGAAGAGATCGAGTGAGCCCTTGTCACTATCTGGAGATTCGAGAAGGTTTTACTTTAGAGATAGCGGCGTCCCATCGGGTCCTTGTAAACGGTCTCCCGCAGATAATGCGGAGAGGAGGCAATCCGGGAATGAAGAGAGCGGAGGAGGCTCTCCAAGGGGAGGGATCCAGACCCTTCCTGAAAATAGGCGTCGATTTCCTGCGCGGAAATAACCTTACTTGCTTCCCGATATCCCTGCTTGAGGCTCACCGCATAGCCTTTGGGGGCTGCAGACCATCCTACACAGATCTTGCCGGGAATCTGCAGGCGGTGGAGAGTCTTCCTGATAACTCGCAAGACCTCGTCATAATTTTCCATTCCCAACTTTCCTCCAGGAAGCATGATCGTTCACAACGCGGCTATTCTGTTATCCTGCCGAGGGCTTACACAAACTTCAGTTTAGAAGTCTCATCAATGAAATCTATGATCCAGATCATAGACGGGCCTATTGGAAGTCAATTACCATAGTCGCTGGTCTGTACTGGAACCTGAAAGGAGAAAAACATGCTGCCGTTTCGACACCACGTTTTCGTTTGCACGAACCGTAAGCCCGATGACGATGGTTGTTGCGCCGCCCGGGGATCCGAAGCGGTATGGGAAAAATTCCGCGCCGAGCTCCGGGCCCGAAACCTGCTAGGGGAGATTCACATAACCTCCTGCGGTTCTCTGGGCACCTGCGGCCACGGTCCCAACATGGTGGTTTACCCAGACAGCACGTGGTACTCGGGGGTAAAGGTGGAAGACGTCGCCGAAATTATCGAACAGCACTTGATAAAAGGAAAGGTGGTCGAACGGCTCGCCTGGCTTGACACGGACGAATTGAAAAAGACGATTGTCGAGAACCGGGCCAAATCCCAGGCTAGAAAAGCCGGCTGAGGCACAGCGTTCAGAAAGGCCTTCCGCCCCGCTGAGAGGGCTAGAGTCCAGCAATCAGAATGCGCCGCGTGCACAGGCGTGAGCGTCTACCTGCACCGCGGGAGAAGTTTCCCACCAACCCGTCAAATGAGGGTTTCCGCCGGAAGCTTTTGAATCTTCTCGATCAGAGACCTCAAGAGGGTTTCCCGCGCTTTGAGATCCTCTTTGAAGCGGAAGGTTTCTGTCTTGTAGACTTCTTCCCGCAGGTCACCCAGGTAGCTCTCCAGTATTTCCAGCAACAACTTTTGTTCCTGCGGCCCAAGGATCAATTCCATAGTACATCTCCTCCCTTCCTTACTTAAATATAGCGCATGATGGCCTTCGTTGCATGAAGACTCCCAACCTCCGTAGCCAGGCCTGCCGGTGCTTCCTCACCTTAGCTCTCAAAGACTTTTCCTTTTTAAGTTGACAACGATTCTGTCGAACCCATATGATGGATTTATTCCATCGACACTAAGAGTGTCTCTGTACACAGAGCGGTATTCGCTTCACAAGTCTTTCCGTATACCCGGTACGGGGAGATCGAATTTGAAAACGTTTGAAGGCCTGCGGGCCTCTTTTTCAGTCCACATTGATGAACAATACAACACAGCCACTGTGGACTTCGAAAACCCATGGGTGAATTGTCATTGACAATGGATGGAAGTATAAACATTTCCATTTCCTCAAAGGAGGGATTTGTTATGCATAGACCGAATCATCGAGGCAGTGCTTGGGCTACCAGACTATTATGCGTCTTGTCGTTCGCAGTCTTCTTACTGACTCATGGCGGCACTCCGACTCCCGCGTTGGCAGCAACCGCAGCTCCGCCCAAGCAGACTACTGTGAAAGTCACCACGATTGAGGGAACCCAGCGTTTCCCTATTTATGTGATGCAGACGAAGGGGATTGCAGACAAATACAACCTAAAGATCGAAGAATTCAAAGCAGCCGGACCGCAGGGCCTATACACGGTGATGCAGACGGGAGATTTCCAGGTTGCTTTTGGGGCCTGGATCAGCATTGCCTTGATGCGCGCCCAAGGTTACAAGTTTATCAATGTCTACTCGGTGTATGGCTACACCAACGACGTGCTGGTCCGCAACGATTCACCGCTCAAGAGCATTGCGGATCTCAAAGGAAAGAGAATCGGCGCCTTCGGCGGCCCGACCGCCGGCACCACGTGGCTTTTCCGCCTCGAAGCCTTCCGCTTTTTTGGTTTTGACCCGCTCAAAGAATCGAAGGTGCAGTTCGGCGCCCCGCCGCTGCTGATGGGACTGTTGGAGAAAGGTGAACTGGATGCGATCCTGATCCTCGATCCTCAGATCGTCCAGCTTCTGGAGACGGGGAAATACCGCTCCATCGGCAACATCGGCGATATCTGGCGGGAAAAAACCGGTCAGGACCCGATGCTCGTCTCGATTAACATGAACGAGACCTGGGCCAAGGCCAACGCCGATGTGGCCAGGCGGTTTGTGGCCGCCTACAAGGAGTCCCTCGAATACCTGAAGACCCACACCGATGTCTGGCCCGATCTGGCCAAAAAGTTGGACATCAAGAGCGAAGCCGGCGTCAAGTTGCTGCGGGAGCGGACCGTTCCAAACCTGGTGACCAAGTGGGACAAGAAGATCATCGACGACCAGTACCGATACCTCACTGACATACTCAAAGTGTTCGGCGATGCCGAGGGCATGCCAAAGCAGATCCCGGACGGCACATTCGATTTGAGCTACGCTCCCTAATCTCGTCTCCTTTCTTCTGGAGGAGTTGCCCCATGGCCACTGCAGATCAGTCTGCGGCCGAAGTGAGTCAGACAAAACAGTCGGCCCTGATCCCGGAAGGAGTGACGTACCGACTCGTCTCGGTCCTGCTCATGATCGCGGCCTGGCAGGTCATATCGATTCTGGTGTCGCCCAAGTATGTTCCCGGACCCTGGTCGACCTTCATCGCCGTCGCCAAGCACGCGGGGAGTGGCGCTCTTCTGAAGAATTTCCTCGCCACCATTGTCCGCATGTTGTCCAGCTTTGCCCTGTCCATGATCGTGGGCGTCACCCTCGGTACTCTCATGGGGCTTTTTCGTCGCGGCGAACGGATGCTCGACCTCTGGGTGATGGTCGGGTTGACTGTTCCCAGCTTGTGCTACGTCATCATTTCCTTCCTATGGCTGGGCCTGAATGACCGGGCGGCCATCCTGGCCATTTCCTGGACCACTTTCCCGTCCATCGCGATCAACATCTGGCAAGGGGTCAAGGCCATTGACCAGCGGCTGATCGATATGGCACGGGTCTTCCGCGCCTCGCGCTGGCGGCGCACGGTCCGGGTCGTCCTGCCCCAGGTGCTTCCCTACCTGATGGCGGCAACCCGCTTTGGGCTTGGCGTGGTCTGGAAGGTGACCGTCCTAGTGGAGTTATTGGGAAGGTCCGACGGTATTGGTTACATGCTCAACTACTCGTTCCAGATGTTCAACATGCCGGATGTCTTTGCCTGGACTCTCTCCTTCACTGTGTTCATGGTCATCATCGAACTCGGGATACTGAAGCCTCTGGAGCGCAAGCTCTTCCGGTGGCGTCCGGAAATAAGTGGGTAGTACCACGAAGGCAAAGAAGACGGGGATATTTCGGATTGCATTCGTCTGGGAACCATAGTGGCAACGATTACCATCGACATAATCTCCAAGTTGTTTCGGAGCCGGGCGTACCCTGAAGGGTTACTCGCTTTGGACAACATCCGCTTTGGAGTGGCAGACCGTGAGTTCGTCTGTCTGGTCGGCCCGTCGGGATGCGGCAAAAGCACTGTTCTGAATCTCATCGGAGGGCTGGATCGAAACTACACCGGGCGGATCGAAATCGACAGCCGTCCTCTATCCCATGACGGTAGCCACCCTGTCCGTGTCGGTTACGTCTTTCAGGAGCCCCGGCTGTTGCCGTGGTTGACCGTGCGGAAGAACATCTACTTTGCCCTGGAATCCATCGGCGTTCCCCATAGCGAGTGGCGCCAGCGCACCGAGACTTGGCTGGAGAAGGTGGGGCTCGCCGGCTTTGCCGATTCCCATCCCCATGAGTTGTCGGGTGGTATGCAGCAACGCTCCGCCATCGCCCGCGCTTTTGCCGTTGACCCCGAGATATTGCTGATGGACGAACCATTTAGTGGTCTGGATGAATTGACGGCCCGCAGCATGCGGCAACAAATCCTGGAACTCTGGGATACGACCCGAAAGACGGTCCTGTTTGTCACGCACAATAGCTTTGAGGCATCTTATCTCGCAGATCGGATCCTGATCATGAGCCCCCGGCCGGGACGTCTTAGACAGGAGATGAAGGTCGAATTGCCCCGGCCACGGAATTACGAGAGCTCCCAGCTGTTTGAGTTCAGTGTTCAGGTTACCCGTCTGCTCACCCACGGTGGCAACGGGATGTAAGAGGAGAGATTGACATGCCCGCTTGGGATACCATTATTCCCGCTGAAGACCTGGTTGCCATGCAGAAAGAATGGGGTATGAGCCGCGGGTTCGGCGCCCAGCCCGCCTTGATCGTGGTGGACATGACCTACGCTTTCGTCGATGATCGGTTTCCCACGGGATACGGGAAGACCGGCTGG
>DATEAK010000082.1:0-3018 GCA_035288405.1 bacterium
TCAGGCGGAAAATGTTCCCAATTTCCCGCAAGGTGTAGCGTCGGTCTTCTCCAATCCCGAATCGCATACGGATGATCCTCTCTTCCATTTCACTCAAGGAAGACAAGACAGTGCGAGTTTCTTCCTCTAGGCTTTTCCGCAGCAGCAAATCGATGGGGGAAGGTTCGTCGGTTTTAATGAAATCCCCCAACGTACTATCGTTATCCCCCACCGGACGCTCCAATGGGAGCGTGTGACGGGAAGCTTCGAATGCTTCCTTTACCTTTTGGGCCGGAATTCCCAGTTCCTGGGCGATCTCCTCAACCGTCGGTTTACGCTCATTTTCTTGACGGAGGCGCTTGGTCGCCTTGACCACCCGGGCAATCATCTCGGCCATGTGCAAGGGAACCCGCACCGTACGCTCCTGGTCTACAACGGCTCGGCTAATGGTTTGGCGGATCCACCAAATTGCATACGTGCTAAACTTGAATCCTCTCCGATAGTCGAACTTCCCCACCGCACGCATAAGCCCGATATTCCCCTCCTGGATCAGATCAGACAGCGGGATACCACTGCCGGTAAATTTCTTGGCAACACTAACGACCAGGCGCAGATTTGCCCGGATCATCTCTGCCTCTGCCTCATGAAACTCGGCAAGATTGCGCTCCTGAGCAGCGGCCGCTTCCTTAATCTCCTCGTGGAATACCTGAGCATCGTTGGAGGCCGGAGCAAGCCGCATAGAAGCTGCCTTGCTCCTGGAAAGCTCCTTCAAGGTCGTTCCTACCTTTTCCCATAACGGCGTGGACAGATGGAGACTTTTGACCAAGTCAAAGATCTTTTTCCGGTTCCGGTCATATTTCTCTTCTAGAATCCGGCGCTGTGCTGGTTCCAGGTAACCTTTGCTCAGTAGAGCTTTGATTTTGTTGGTTTCCTGCCGCCAGCGAGTGACCTCACGAGAGACCCGTACAAGGCGGCGCTTCCACCCAGCCAGACTTCGTCCTGAACGGCAACTCTCAGGAAGAACCTCAGCAAGGGATTCGTCGATCTCCCCGGATTGCCCCAATCCTCGACGCAACCGCTGAATTTCGGCCGCTGCTACAGGAGAAGTCAATCGGACGAACTCAATTTCGTTCCGAACCTTTTCGAGTTTTTTAAAAATCTCGACTTCTTGCTCGCGGGAAAGCAGCGACACTTTTCCCATCTCGCTGAAATAGAGCCCCATGACACCGCCATCACGGTCGCTGCTACGGGGCCTCTTCTGAGACTTCACACCGATTTCCATGGGATCCTCACCTTCCTGGTCAATGACGGGATCTTCATACCAAACGCTTCCCGTGGTATCGAACGCGTCCGCCGGTTCCGGGGCCGGCCTTGTCAGCAGCACTTCTTCCTGCCATTCACAGCCGCTCATCGTGAAATTGTCGACACGTTGAACCATGGGTTCATTACTCCTCTAGATGAGTTTGTGGCGGATCACTTGCTGCTAGGCAATTCTTATCTCACAGACTCTCACGCCGCATCCGGGTGAAAATCCGTACAGCTTGCTACACTTTGTTCTTGGCAGAGAACCGGGTTGCTCCGGCTCTTTCTGTTTTCACGAAGATATTGGAACAGCTGAGGCATCATTCCCTTCAGAGCGAGCCGACCGGATGAGCAGAAGTCCAGCAGATCGCAGACAATGGAGAAACACTCTTCGTTGGCCAGCAGGGGCAGATCATTCCGGGGGACGTACAGGGAGGCCTTCATCTCGGGACACCGGCGGGCAAATTCCAGGAACGCGATGTAAAAGTATTTGCGGTCCTGAGTGAAGCAACCAGTAGAAAGAGACTGTTCCATCGCAAGTTTCTCCAAGGGCTTCACCCCAGCAGTAGGGCAACCCGATCTCACTGGGACCGGGTCGGGAAGTAATAGGCAAGACACGTGGCACCACGAGCACTTGTCGCGTCATCCGGATAGTTCCTCAGGAGCCGGTTCTCCGGGGAGGTGGAGTCGGCAGATCCGACCATTAATAGCAACAATCAGTGCCTCTAGGGGCACTCGTGGAATCCGGGATAACGCGTCCATTTCCTCTGGGGACAATTTGAGTCCGGCATGCAAACAGGCCAGTGCCGGATCCGAAAAGAATCCCTCGCAGAACCCTTCGTCTGTGAGCAGCTTCCCCAAAGTCCTCTCCACTTCGCGTTGGCTCATGATGTTTAGCGCTCCCTGGACTTGTAAGTAAAGCAAGGGACGTACCAAACATCGGGATCGTCTGCATCTTATTGGACAATAACAAGTTGTTGTCACCTGGGGGGAATCCGTACCGGGGAGGCTGTCGAAGGATCTGCAGACAGCTAGCGAATTCTCTACAATCTGTTCAAAACCGGCAGGGAGGTTATGGGTTGATACGGAAGCGTTTCATGAGGGTATTCAGTTGCGAACGCGTGAGATCAAGAAGTTTAGCGGCTTTTGACTTGTTGCCGCGGGCCTTCCGAAGGGCCTCAAGAACCAGGTGCTTCTGCACTTCGACAAACGAGCTTTCGGAAAGGGATGACACCTCACCCGTCCCCTCAGCAGGCGTGACCCGAGCGGCAATCGGCTCCCTTGACGTGATAACCCCAAGCTCGACTGCCGTGATGAGTCCTCCATCGCAAACGATCAACCCACGTTCCACTGCATTCTGCAGTTCGCGGATGTTCCCCGGCCAAGGGTAGGATAGCAGCAACTCCCGAGCGTCTTGGCTAATGCCCATCTCTCCCTTGCCCATTCGGGCTCCCATCGTATGAACGAAGTGATCTGCCAGGAGCAGCACGTCGCTTCCTCGCTCTCGAAGGGGAGGCAGGTGGATGCGAAACACGTTGAGCCGATAGTAAAGATCCTCACGAAACCGCCCGGCCTCTACTTCCTTCTCCAGGATTCGATTGGTCGCCGCAATGATGCGGACGTCCGAGGAGAGTGTCGTGGTTCCTCCCAGCCGCTCGAACTCGTGCGTTTGCAGGACACGCAGGAGCTTGGCCTGGAGGGGTTGGGGTAACTCCCCGATCTCGTCGAGGAACAGCG
>DATEAK010000083.1:0-2115 GCA_035288405.1 bacterium
CCAGTGCCGGGCGGGCGGATACATGAGTCGGTACACGATCGTGGTTGACGAAGACATCGACCCGTCCAATTTCGAGGAAGTCATGTGGGGCGTGTGCACCCGTACCGATCCCGCGCAGGATATCGAGATTTTGAGGCGCTGCTGGAGCGGTCCCCTGGATCCCGCGATCCCGTTTACTCCGGATGGATTCAAAGGCTTCCATTCGCGCGCGGTGATTGACGCCTGCCGTCCTTATGAGTGGCGGGAACAATTTTCCCCCGTGGTGGGCTGCTCTCCGGAGCTCATTGCCCGAATGAAGGAGAAATGGAAGGAGCGCCTGGAACAGATCGGATGAGGGAGAAACTCTGGGGACCGGGGTGCCCCTTGAGGCTCCAGTAAGCTTTTGCACGATAGGGGGTATTGAGATCGGCACGATTTGGTTTGCAGGACGATTTGCCCTTCGAGTCGGCGGCGCCTGCAAAACCTTAAGTCGCCTTGCGGGGCACACCCGGTCCCCAAGAGGCAAGAGAGTGGGAACAGGGTCCCTCTCGGTTCGATAAGGAAGGGATGGTCATGGAAGAAAGAAATCAGCCGTTGGGCTCTTGGAAGAGAAAAAGTTGGGGTCTGAAGCTGAAAGCTGGGAGCTGACGGCTGACAGGTGCTTTGGATATGGTCTGAAATCCGCGGGAGGGTTTCAGGAAAGTTTCGGAGGGCCGGTAAAAATTCTTATCTATGGAGGTGTCGCTCATGGCGGAACAAACGTTCAAAATCGGATTTAACATCAACCCGAGAGTAACTCAGGGGGGCAAAATTGACCCCAAGCTGTATATCGAAATGGCCGAGCGGGCGGATCGGATGGGTCTGTGCTATCTTTCCGTGCCCGACTTCATCTCCCGTCCCGTGCCGCGCTACGACGCCCTCACGTACATCGCGGCTCTTATGGTGCGCACGGAGCGCATTAGCATCGGTACAGATGTGCTCGTAACCCCTCTGCGTTCACCGATCGAGTTGGCGCGCCGCATCAGCACCATCGATAATCTTTCGGATGGACGGTTTATCTTCGGAGCGGGTCTGGGCTGGTGGCCCAAGGAGTGCGAGGATATTGGAATTCCCTTCAAGCAGAGGGCGGGCCGCACGGACGAAATTCTGCACATTCTGAAGAGGATCTGGACGGAGCCTTCCGTAACCCACCAGGGCAAGTACTACCAGTTCCGGGACGTGGTCATCGAGCCCAAGCCCGTACAGAAACCTCACCCTCCGATCTGGATCGGAGGCTCCTCGGATGCGGCATTGAAACGGGCCGCCCGCATCGGAGATGGCTGGCAGGGGCACCTGGAGGTAGGCCATGTGGGCATGGAGCACATTGAAGGCAAGGTGGGAACTCTGGAACCCTGGGAGCCGATTCAGAAGCTGGCGGAATACGCCAAAGCCGAAGGGAGAGACCCGAAATCCATCGGCTTTTCCTTCATTATCCGCGGCAACATCAACGACGATCCAAAGAAGGCGATTGAAGAGGGTAGGGCTTTCTGGGAGAGCCAGATGAACTCCATCGAGGGCGGACGCCCATTTGAGATCAAGAAGAACGTGGGAGTCTACGGGCCGGGGGAGGAAATGGCGGCGAAAATCAAGGAATTGCTCTCCTACGGTGCACAAAGGATCGTTATCTACTTCCACTCATTCGACATCAGAACTCAGGTGGAGCGGCTGGAGAAGACGGTTCTCCCCCATATGTAGGGGGTCCATCGCGGATTCTAGGAATCCAACAACTCGCCTAAAGGAGTGCAAATGGCCCGGAAACTGAAGGTGGGAATCGAGATCACGGTGATGAACCGGGTGGGCGCTTCGTTTCAGGAGCAATTGGACGTGGCGGCTCTGGCGGAGGATGTTGGTCTGGATTTTCTGGCGGTCCCGGACTCTATTGCCCGCCCTTTCCTCAAGCTCGACGCGCTGACCCAGGCGGCGGCGCTGTTTACAAGAACCAAGAAGATCCGGATCAGGACCGATGTGTTTCAGATTCCCCTGCGTCACCCCATCGATATTGCCCGCCGGGTGTCGACGCTGGACACGATTTCCGGGGGGCGGTTTGACTTTGGAGTGGGGCTGGGGTGGTATCACAAGGAGTTTGAGTTTTTGGGG
>DATEAK010000084.1:0-9695 GCA_035288405.1 bacterium
CCGGTGGCACTTCACCTGCAAAACGCCCGTCTGCCCCGAAAGCACGAGACGTTCTATAGTGCCCACCTCTTCGATAATCCCCGTAAACATCCTTAATAAACTCCCGCAGCTATCGGTGGATGGAGGTAGCCAGCCACCAGGATATCTTCCCCAACTCGGTCGACAGTCACACCGGTCAGCGAGTATGCCTCTGCGAGACAATCCAAGTCGGGACCTCCGACAGCAGGAACAGCCGCCCCACCTCCCAGGATCTTGGGAGCGATAAAAAAGACCACCTTGTCAACGATCCGAGCCTTCAAAGCCACACCGATGACCTCTCCACCCCCTTCAATGAGAAGGTGACTGATCGTGCGCTTCCCCAGTTCCTGGACAAGAGCAGAGAGATCCACCCGCCCTTCTTGGGAAGGGAGAATGAGCCAAGAAATCCCCTTTTTTTCCAGCGCGACTAAACGCTCGGCTGGAGCCTGCTCCGTGCACACCACTAAGGTGTTTTGTCCATCTTGAAATACTTTGTAAACTAATGAGATAGATAACTTAGAATCGAGTATTACTCGAAGTGGTTGACGGGGCCAAGTGCGGCCGGGAAGGCGGACCGTTAGTTCGGGATCATCTGTTTGAACGGTGCGGGCTCCGACCAAAATCGCGTCCACTTGGCTACGCAGCTGATGAGCCTTTTGGCGGGCTGCCTCTCCTGTGATCCAGCGGGATTCTCCTGTACGGGTCGCGATTTTACCATCCAGAGTCATAGCCACCTTCGCCGTGACAAAAGGAGATCCTGTGGAAATGTATTTTATGAAGACTTCATTGAGCTGGCGGCATTCTCCTTCGAGGACACCCACGGAGACCTGGATCCCCGCTTCCCGCAACTCATGAACCCCTCTGCCAGCGACCAGAGGATTTGGGTCTTCTATCCCCGCCACTACCCGATTCAGACTCGCGGCTATGAGCGCCCGGGTGCAGGGCGCGGTTCTCCCCGTGTGACAGCAAGGCTCAAGATTCACATAGAGAGTCGCTCCTCTTGCTCTCTCTCCAGCCTGCCGCAAGGCCAGTATTTCTGCATGCTCCATGCCCGCTCGCTGGTGATACCCGCGACCCACAATCTCCCCGTCGCGGACAATGACAGCACCGACAAGAGGATTGGGATTTGTGAGACCCAACCCCTCCCGGGCCAATGCCAGAGCCTGTCTCATGAAGCCTTCATCGTTCACAGGCAAAAAAAACCCCGAAGGGACCAACCTTCGGGTAGACGGACACATGTGTCCGTTCGGACTTTTTCCCACCGTTCTTCCATCCAGGCTTTCACTGTCGGCTCCGGAATTTCACCGGATCAGTCCCGCCAGAACCGAGTCCCGACGAGAGTCGCGGGCTATACCGCCGGCCGGGAATTTCACCCTGCCCCGAAGGTGGTCACTCTAAATAAAGTCCTAAAAAATTTCTATCACGCCCGGAAGTACTTGTCAAGCTGCAAGATTGACTCGTTAGACGTCGCGTTCGGGAATCGCTTCCTTCCCCCCCTGTTTCAAGGAAGCATGAGCTGCCGCCAGCCGTGCGATGGGTACACGGAAAGGGGAACAGCTTACGTAATCCAACTTCAGCATGTGGCAAAACTCAACGGAACTGGGTTCTCCACCGTGCTCCCCACAGATACCAAGCTTTAAATCCGGTCTAGTTTTCCTCCCCTTTTCCACTGCAATCGACATCAATGTCCCGACCCCTTCGCGATCGATGGCCACGAAAGGATCATTGGGTAGAATCTTCTGGTCCACATAGTAGGGAAGGAATGTGCCGGCATCGTCCCGGCTAAGCCCAAAAACGGTCTGGGTCAAGTCGTTTGTCCCAAAGGAGAAGAATTCCGCTTCCCTGGCGATTTGATCCGCCGTGAGGGCCGCTCGCGGGAGTTCAATCATGGTACCGAGGAGATACTTGATCTTCACCCGCTTTTCCTTCATGACTCGGTCGGCTACTTGAATGACCCGCTCTTTAATAATAGAGAGCTCGTTGACGTGACCCACCAGAGGGATCATGACCTCGGGGACAATCGAGAACCCCTCCGAGGCAAGTTCGCAGGCCGCCTCAAAGATGGCCTGGGCCTGCATCTCATAAATCTCCGGAAAGCTGATGCCCAGCCGGCAGCCCCGGTGTCCCAGCATCGGGTTAAACTCCTTCAGGCTGTTCACCTTCCCCCGCAAGGTCTCTACCGGGACGCCCATTTGCGCAGAGAGATCCTCGATCTCCTTGTCCGTGTGCGGTAAAAACTCGTGCAGCGGCGGGTCGAGCAGACGGATGGTCACCGGGAGATCTTTCATGACCCGGAAGATCTCCTTAAAATCCCCTTTCTGCATGGGAAGAATCTTGGCCAGCGCCGCCTTTCGGCCCGTAGTATCTTGGGCCACAATCATTTCCCGCACGGCCTCAATCCGATTGCCCTCGAAAAACATGTGCTCCGTGCGGCAAAGCCCGATCCCCTCGGCGCCGAAATCCCTGGCCACTTGGGCATCGTGAGGAGTATCCGCGTTGGTTCTGACCTTCAAGGTGCGCACGGCATCTGCCCATTCCATCAAAGTGGCAAAATTTTGCCCGAGCTCGGGTTGCACCAGATTCACTTTCCCTTCGAGAACTTCTCCCGTGCTCCCGTTCAAACTGATGAAATCCCCTTCCTGAATCGTGCTCCTGCCTACCTTGAAGTGTTTTTGCTTCTCGTCGATGCGGATATCGCCAACACCGGCCACGCAACATTTCCCCATCCCCCGGGCCACGACAGCGGCGTGAGAAGTCATTCCTCCCCGGGCGGTGAGAATCCCCTGCGCAGCGTTCATCCCCCCAATGTCCTCGGGTGAAGTTTCCTCACGGACCAGGACAACTTTTTCCCCTTTTACAGCCTGACGTTCGGCTTCCTCTGCTGTGAACACCACCTTGCCCACGGCGGCCCCCGGAGAAGCGGGCAGGCCCTTGGCAAGCACCGTCACCTTGGCTTTGGGATCCACTGTGGGATGGAGAAGCTGATCGAGTTGCTCAGGTTCAATTCGCAGCAGAGCCGTCTCCCGGGAAATCAGTCCTTCCTTCACCATTTCAACGGCGATCCGCACGGCGGCGGCAGCGGTGCGCTTGCCGCTGCGAGTCTGGAGCATATACAGCCGGCCATCTTGGATCGTAAATTCGATGTCCTGCATGTCCCGATAGTGGGTCTCAAGCTTCTGATAAATTTGCTCCAGCTCTTTGTAGGGCCCGGGCATCTTTTCTTTCAGCTCGGAAATTGCCATGGGGGTACGAATGCCCGCCACGACATCCTCGCCCTGAGCATTCAGAAGGAACTCGCCAAAGAAGCGCTTATCGCCAGTGCCTGGATCTCGCGTGAACGCCACCCCGGTGCACGAGGTTTCTCCCAAGTTGCCGAAAACCATCGCTTGAACATTCACCGCGGTGCCCCAATCGTTCGGGATCCCATTAATCTTACGATAAGTGACGGCTCGCGGCGTGTTCCATGAAGTAAATACCGCGTCGATGGCCATCTTCAATTGATCCAAGGGGTCCGTCGGAAAATTCCTGCCGATCGCCGTGTGCACTTCCTCCTGGTAGGCAGCCACCAGATCCTTGAGGGCTTTGACATCAAGCTCCGTATCGAGCTTCACGCCGAGAGCTTCTTTCTTGGCGTGCAAGATCTTTTCAAAGTCGTTGTGCTTCAGCCCCAAAACCACGTCGCTGAACATATTGATGAAGCGCCGGTAGCTGTCGAGAGCAGACCGCTCGTTTCCCGCTCGTTTGGCGAGGCCTTGCAGCGTGGAATCGTTAAGCCCCAAGTTCAGCACGGTATCCATCATCCCGGGCATCGATACTCTGGCGCCGGAACGCACGGAGAGCAGAAGCGGGTTCCCGGGATCGCCAAAGCGGGAGCCCATGGCAGCCTCGACCCTTTTTAAGTTTTCCAGAACTTCTTCCCAGAGGCCGGCAGGATATTGCTTGTCGTTCTCGTAAAAGTACGTGCAGGCTTCCGTGCTGATCGTGAATCCCGGAGGAACAGGGATGCCGAGGTTAATCATCTCGGCCAGATTAGCCCCTTTCCCGCCCAGGAGGTTCTTCATATTGGCAGCCCCTTCGGCCACCCCGTTTCCAAAAAAATAAATGTATTTGCTTGCCATGAAACCCCTCCTGTTTTCCAATTGCCGCCCACCGCCGGCGGGCTCCAACTCAGATCACTGCCTTGCGAGCCGGGTCGGCCAATACCAACAGGGAAAAGTCCGCCATGGAGCTGAAGAGACCTGCTACCTGCCGCAGTAAATTGAGACGGTTTTGCCTGATCTTCGGGTCTTCCACCATCACCATCACAGTGGTAAAAAAGCGATCCACCGGCTCCCCTAATTGCCGGAGCAAATCAAGAACCGCCGCAAAGTCTTCCTGATCCATCTTCTGCTTTATTTTCCCGCCAAGCTTCACGGCCAAGTCAAACAGCTCCCGCTCCTCCCGCTGGTCCAGCAGATCTTCCTTCACCTCAGACTCCTCAACCGCCCGGGGCAGTACTTCTTCAAAGACAATCCTTCGTGGTAATTGCTCCCGGAAAGGTGGTTCAGACTTCCCAGACACCGGCGCCGGAGCGCTCCGCGTAATATTCAGAAGTCGCTTCGAAGTCAAAAAGAGAGCTTCAAACTCGGATTGGGATTTAAATCGGCTCAAAGCCTCGATCTTGCCGGAAAGCGGGATAAGATTCGACCAGCCGGCCGCCAGGACAGCGCCGACCACGTCACTGGCGTACCCCTGTGCTACATAATTCCCGAAAAGTCGCTGGCGCAAGAAAGAACTCACTTCTTCCCGCACGAGATCTGCAGAGCCGGTAATCTTGCCCTTTAGCAACTCCAGGGAATCCTCGATCAGGGCTGTCAGATCCAGACCCAACCGGCTTCCCTGCAAGATGGTAATGGCTCCCTGAGCCTGCCTGCGCAAAGCGAAAGGATCTTCCGAACCGCTCGGTACGAGTCCAACTCCGAAGTATCCGATCAGAGTGTCCAGCCGGTCCGCAAGACTCACCAGGCACCCCGGAATTGACTTAGGGATCTGGTCCCCGGGAAAGCGCGGCAGATAATGTTCGAAAATGGCCAGGGCTACTTCCTCAGGCTCTCCCGACTTACGGGCATATTCGCGGCCCATGATTCCCTGAAGCTCGGGAAACTCATAGACCATCTGCGTGAGAAGATCGGCCTTGCAAAGCCGGGCAGCCCGCACAGCTACTTTCTTTACTTTCTCATCGAAGGAGGCAGACCAACGGGACACCAAGGTTTCGATGCGACTCACCTTCTCCTGAAGTGTCCCCAGCTTTTCCTGAAAGACCACCCGCTCCAAACCCGGCAGATAATTCTCCAGCGGCTTGCGTGTGTCTTCCTGAAAGAAGAAATTGGCATCGGCCAGTCGGGCTTGCAAGACACGCTCATAGCCGGCCCGGATCGTTTGCTGTACCTGCGCATCCACGCCGCTCGTGTTGGCAACCGCCACGAAACACGGGAGAAGCTTTCCCTCAGAATCACGCACAGGAAAATAGCGTTGATGCTTGACCATGGCTGTAATCAGGATTTCCTCCGGAAGGACGAGGTATCGGGACGGGAAGTGGCCCGTGATCGCCTGTGGAAACTCCACGAGAAACGTCACGGTGGTGAGCAGTGCTTCATCCTCAAGAGGGGTCCCCCCCTCACGGCTGGCCGCGTCGAGAACCTGCCGGGCCACCAGCTTGCGGCGCTCCTGCGGATCGATGATCACATAGGAGTCTTGAAGCACTTTCAAGAATTGATCAGGGCTTGAGATCTCTAGAGGCCCGGAGCTCAGAAAGCGGTGTCCGTACGTACAGCCCCCACTACGGATCCCCTCCATTTCGAAAGAAATTCGTTCTTGCCCGAACAGAGCCAGGATCCAGTGAATGGGTCGCACAAAGCGGAAGGATCCCTCTCCCCAGCGCATGGATTTGGGAAAGGAAAGGGAAGAGATAAATTGAGGGAGCATGGTATCCAGGACCTCACGGCTCGTTCGCCCTTTCTCTTCTTTCAAGGCGAAGACATACTCTCCCTTGGGAGTCGACTCGATTTGCAAAGAGTCAACATCAACCCCTTGTCCTCGGGCAAATCCGATGGCTGCCTTTGTGGGACGGCCGTCGGCATCCAGAGCCACTCGCCTCGGCGGGCCGAACACTTTGGTTCGTAAGTCTTCTTGTTTTTCAGGCAGATCCTTCACCCACAGAGCAATCCGGCGAGGTGTCCCCAGAGGAATAATGGAGCCATACGCCAAACGGGACTGGCCCAGCAAGACACCGGCGCGTTCCCGCATCTGCTCCAACAGCCCAGGTAGATAGAACGAAGGGATTTCCTCGGTGCCGATTTCGAGCAGCAGGTCGACGCTCACATCGCTTCCTTTCCTGGGCGGTGCAACAGGGGAAATCCCATTTCCTCCCGGGTCTTCAAGTATCCCGCGGCGCACAGGTTGGCCAGTCGTCGTACGCGCCCGATGTAGGATGCCCGCTCGGAGACACTCATGGCACCCCGGGCGTCAAGAATGTTGAAGAGATGGGAACACTTCAGACAACAATCGTACGCCGGCAAGGTGAGTCCCCGCTCGATCAGACGGAGCCCTTCTCGCTCGTAATGACCGAAGACCTGGAAGTGCAGGTCCACATCGGCTTCCTCAAAATTGTACCGGGAAAACTCGACTTCGCTGCGGTGGTGCACGTCCCCGTAGGTAATCCCGGAGGTCCATTCCAGATCGTAGACGTTATCCACTCCCTGCAGATACATGGCGATGCGTTCCACCCCATAGGTCAGTTCCAAGGAGACCGGCTTCAAGTCGATGCCCCCGGCTTGCTGGAAATAGGTGAACTGGGTAATCTCCATACCATCCAGCCAAACTTCCCAGCCCAGCCCCCAGGCTCCCAAGGTCGGAGATTCCCAATCATCCTCCACGAAACGGATGTCGTGGCCCCTGGGATCAATCCCGAAGCTCATGAGGCTTTCCAGGTAGAGATCCTGGGAGTTCAGAGGCGAAGGCTTTAGGATCACTTGGAACTGGTAGTAGTGCTGGAGACGGTTGGGGTTCTCGCCGTAGCGGCCGTCGGTGGGGCGGCGCGAGGGTTCCACATAGGCCACGTTCCAGGGCTCGGGCCCCAGAACCCTCAGAAAGGTGGCGGGGTTCATGGTGCCGGCACCCACTTCAATGTCGTAGGGCTGCTGCAGAATGCAACCTTTGCGGGCCCAGAAAGATTGCAGAGAGAGAATCAGTTCCTGGAAAGTCACTTGGCTACCTTTGCCGCTTCCCTGCTCAGATGACCCGTGCCCTTGCGCCCGGGCCGTGAGGCCCCCGTCCCTTTCGCAACGGGTCCATTCCTCTTTCGAGACTTACCTTCCGCATCCCGGTGGAGCTTGAACTCGATGCTGTCCTGCAGGGCTTGCCAGCTCGCTTCGATGATGTTCGGGGATACGCCAACCGTTCCCCATTTGCCCGTCTTGTCTCCTGACTCGATGAGAACGCGGGTCACTGCCATGGTTCCCTTGTGTTCATCCAGGATGCGTACTTTGTAATCCAGGAGTTCCATCTCCGAGACACTCGGGTAGAAGGTTTCCAGAGCCTTGCGCAGAGCGTTGTCCAGGGCGTTGACAGGACCGTTTCCGACCGCTGCCGTATGCTCGGTCACCCCATCCACCCGCAGCATGAGCGTGGCTTCGCAATGGGATTCTTCCTTTTCGCTGCGCTTCTCTACGATGACCCGGAACCCTTGCAAGTCAAAAAACTTCCTGCGCCTTCCCAGAGCCTCTTTCATCAGGAGTTCGAAGGATCCTTCCGCCCCCTCGTATTGGTACCCTTTGTTCTCCAGATCTTTCAGCGTGGTCAAAATGCGATTCGCAGCCGCTTCATCCTTGCCGAAGTCAATGTTGAACTCTTCCGCCTTATAGACCACGTTGCTTTTTCCCGAGAGGTCGGAGATCAAAACCCTCTGTCGGTTTCCCACCAGTTCCGGATGGATGTGCTCGTAAGTCTCCGGATTGCGCTGCACGGCGTGGACATGCACCCCTCCTTTGTGGGCAAAAGCACTCTTGCCCACGTAGGGCTGGTGTGTCCAGGGCTTCAGGTTTCCCAGCTCATAAATAAAGCGAGACGTATTGCGGAGCTGCCGGAGCTGTTCGTTGGAAATGCAATGAATTCCCATTTTCAACACGAGGTTGGGGATGATCGAGCACAGGTTCGCGTTCCCGCAACGCTCACCGAAACCGTTCATGGTTCCCTGCACCTGCTCCGCCCCCATGGCCACGGCGCAGATCGTATTCGCCACAGCCACCTCGGAGTCGTTATGGGTGTGAATTCCCAAAGTATGCTTGAGCTCCGCCTTGACCTTTCTAAAGATCTCCATGAGCTCCAGAGGAAGGGTGCCGCCATTGGTATCGCACAGCACAATGCAATCGGCGCCAGCCTCGCCAGCCGCCTGCACGGTTCTCAAGGCATACTCCGGGTTCCTCTTGTAGCCGTCGAAGAAGTGCTCGGCGTCGTAGAGGACCTCGTCGGCCCGGTGTTTGAGAAACTGAACGGAGTCGTGAATCATGGCCACATTCTCATCGAGAGAAACCCGCAAGGCATCCCGAACGTGCAGATCCCAGCTCTTGCCGAAAATGGTCACCACGGCGGTCTCGGCTTCCAGGAGAGCCTGAATGTTGGGATCATCTCCGGGACGGGTCCGGGCTCTGCGGGTGCTGCCGAAAGCAACCACCTTGGCGTGTCCCAGCCGCACCCCCTTGATCTTCTGAAAGAACTCGATGTCTCTAGGGTTTGATCCCGGCCAGCCCCCCTCGATGTAATGGATTCCCAACTCGTCCAGCTTCTGGGCGATACGTACCTTATCTTCCACCGTGAAGGCGATTTCTTCCCCTTGTGTCCCGTCTCGCAGGGTCGTATCGTAAACTTTCACCTTCCTCATTTCAGTTTCCCCCTCTGGAGTCCCATCCGGTCATCCTAGATTTCCTTGACCTCCGGCCGTTCTTCTCCGAGCCCGAAAGCATCGTGGAGGACCCGCACAGCCAGCTCCGCGTACTTCGCTTCAATGACACAGGAAATCTTAATCTCCGAGGTGCTGATCATCATGATGTTGATGTTCTCCCGGGCCAGGAATTGAAACATCTGGCCGGCCACCCCGGAGTGGCCTCTCATCCCGACGCCCACGATGGAGACCTTGGCGATCCGGTCGTCCAAAGTTACCTCCTGCGCCCCGATATCCGTGGCCACTTCTTTGACAATCTCCAGCGCCTGAATCGCGTCGGATTTGGGCACGGTGAAGGAAATGTCCGTGAGTCCCCGCTCGCTCACGTTTTGAATGATCATATCGACCACGATATTCTCCTCGGCAATGCGTCCAAAAATCCTGGCGGCAATGCCGGGACGATCCGGAACTCCAACCACAGTCACCTTCGCTTGATCCTTCGCATAAGCAACTCCAGAGACAACGACTTGCTCCATGTCTCGATCTTCTTTTGTCACCAATGTCCCCTGGCCTCCCGTAAAAGTGGATTTTACCAAAATCGGCATTTCATACTTTTTGGCAAACTCAACGGACCGGGTCTGCAAGACCTTGGCTCCCATGCTGGCCAGTTCCAGCATCTCCTCGTAGGAGATCTTGTCCAAGCGGCGGGCTTCGGGCACGATGTTCGGGTCCGCCGTATACACCCCGTCCACGTCCGTGT
>DATEAK010000085.1:0-2197 GCA_035288405.1 bacterium
TGACATCAAAAAACGATTCTAGTATAGTCGGCAACATCAAGATGTATGAACTGGCGCGCACAGGAGAGAGTAGGGGAAAAAGCGGGGGAAGTTCACCCGCAAACCCGGACGGAGAAGGGCCTGAGTCCCAGGCAGTTCCGGAAAAGCGCTCCTGACGCTACCAACCGTCAGGATTAGCGCTCCGTGGAAACGATCCGTATCGGAATCCGCTTTTCCTGTGAGCCGGAAACGAGGGCAGTCGCCCCTGGAGTGGGAAACATGTTCGATGCAGAGAAGGCTTCCCTGACGCAACCAGAGGAACCGCAGGCCCCGGAACAGAAGTCTCCCCAGGCTGAAGGGGAGGAGTTTGACCGGTTCCTCAATTCCTATAGCCAGCTTTCCGATCCGCCTCCCGGGACGTTCTTGAAGGGACGCGTCATGAAGATCACGGATTCGGAAGTCATTGTAGATGTCGGCTACAAGTGCGAAGGCGTGATCCGGATCGAGGAATTCAAGGATGAGCAAGGAAACCTCCGCGTGCAGCCAGGGGAAGAAATAGATGTTCTGATGGAATCTACGGAGGAGCGGGACGGCTACGTAGTCCTTTCGCGGGAGAAGGCCAAAAAGATTCAGGTCTGGGACGATATTGAGACTGCCTACCAGCTGCAGAGCACCATTCCTGCTCGGGTGGTGGAGAAAATCAAGGGCGGTTTGGTCGTGGACATTGGAGTGCGAGCCTTCTTGCCGGGTTCCCATGTGGACATCAAGCCGGTCAGAGACCTGGAAGCTTTCATTGGCCGAGAGATCCCCTGCCGGATTATCAAATTCCATAAAAAGCGTAACAATATCGTGGTCTCCAGCAAAATCGTTTTAGAGGAGGAGACCCGCAGCCGGAAAGAAGCGATTCTGGCGCAGTTGGTGGACGGGGCCGTGCTCCGGGGAACGGTGAAGAACATTACCGAGTATGGAGCCTTTGTCGATCTGGGTGGAATTGACGGCTTATTGCACATCACAGACCTGAGTTGGGGCCGGGTGAAGCACCCGTCGGATGTCTTGTCGGTCGGGCAGGAAATCCAGGTCAAAGTCTTAAAATTCGACCACGAGCGGGGACGAGTTTCCCTCGGCTTAAAGCAACTCACACAAGACCCCTGGCTCGCGGTCGCCGAGAAGTATCCCGTCGGGGGCCGGGCGCGGGGCAAGGTGCTCAATCTGACCGATTATGGCGCCTTTGTGGAGTTGGAGCCGGGAGTGGAAGGCTTGATCCATGTCTCCGAGATGAGCTGGAGCAAGCGTCTCAAACACCCCTCGAAAATCCTTTCTTCGGGCGACACCGTGGAGGTCCTGGTTTTGGATCTGAACCCGCAGGGGCAGCGCATCTCGCTGGGGCTCAAGCAGACCGAACCCAACCCCTGGGCCACCCTGGCGGAGCGCTATCCCGTAGGGACGGTGATTCAGGGGCGTGTCCGGAGTCTCACCGATTTCGGAGCCTTTGTAGAGGTCGAGGAGGGCATTGACGGGTTGGTCCACGTCTCGGACATCTCCTGGGCCAAGCGTATCCGGAAGCCCGCGGAAGTCCTCAGGAAGGGCGACACCGTGCAAGCAGTCGTCTTGAAGATTGACCCAGAAAATCAACGCCTCTCCCTGGGGATCAAACAGCTCCAGCCGGATGTGTGGGAAACCTTTTGTTCTAATTACCGGGTGGGGGATGCCGTGAGCGGCAAAGTGCTGCGGAAAACTTCCTTCGGCATTTTTGTGGAGTTGGGAGAAGGGATGGAAGGTCTGTGCCACAGTTCGGAGATTCCTTCCGACCATGAAGATGGCCAGGCCCCTTCGTTCGAAGTGGGGCAAAGCTCTACCTTTAAGATTATTAAGCTCGATCCAGCGGGGAAAAAGGTGGGTCTCAGTTTGAAGGCGGGGCAGACGGATCAGAACCGCCAGGACATGGAAAAGTTTCGCCACCTCCATTCCTCTTCTGGTGCCACGACAACCATCGAGGAAATGGTGGCCATGAAGGAACGGAATCCCCTGAAAAATTAGGACCGTCTTTGGGATCGTCCGTGTCTCCGGGACGACACAGAAAAAGAGAGTGGCTTGGGGAAGGCCTCCCGGGCGGCAAAAGCGGAGACACCCACCCATGGATAACCTATTGCATCTGCTAGCGAACAAGGGCATACTACTGTAGCTGCCTGCCAGTCGCGGAAGCAGAAAGCGGGGCGGC
>DATEAK010000086.1:0-4330 GCA_035288405.1 bacterium
CGGCTGCCAGCCCGCCGGCATAGAGGGCCAGGGCCCGGTGCCGGGCCACCTGAGGGGGAATTGCATCCATGTACATGGCAAAGTTGACCGTGGTGGCCACACCGTAGAAAAGGCCGTTCATGAAGCGCACGGGCCACAGGAACAGAGGATCCACGGCGAACGGGTACAGCGCAGAGGTGACGGCGAAGAGGATCAGGCAGAGGCGGAGCAGAAAAATAGCTTGGCCGGGTCTATAGAGCACCCCCGCGGGGAGTCTGGAGAGAAGGGCCGCGATGCTCTGCACGGAGATCAGGACCCCGATGGTGGAGATGGGATACCCGAGGCCGTTCAGAAAGGGAGGAAACAGGATCGATCCGATGCCGAAGCCCGCTGTGGTCAGGATCAACATCAGAATGATCTTGATGAGATCCCACCGCAAAACTCCTGCTTTCGACTCCGCCGCAGACGGATCGCCCACTCCACCTCCCAGTTGTCTTGTGGGAAACACGACGCGAATGGTTCAACAAGCGCCGCACGCTATCCTACTCACGAGGGCCGATCGGGTCAAGGCCGATGAGGAGAGCAGTCAGCACTTAGCAATCAGCGGTCAGCCTGAAGCTCGAAGGAAAATCAAGGAGCTCGGCCCTCCGAAGCTGACAGCCGACGGCTGAACGCTATTCTAGACTCAATAGAACACGGTGCCCCCGTCCACCAGGAAGATCCCTCCGGTAACCATGTCGCTGTCCGAGGAGCTCAGATAAATCGCCGTCCCCACCATGTCTTCAGGATACAGGCGGCGCTTGATAACCCGCCTGGCCAGCTGACCCTTATCCGTATCTTCTCCCCGACTCAAGTTGGCTTCGCTCATGGTCTGGCCGGGGGCCAGGGTATTCACGTTGATGTTGTAGTCTCCGAGCTCACGGGCCAAAGCCCGGGTCATGGAGACCACGGCCCCCTTGGAGCTTACGTAGTGCAGGAAATGATCGGTCCCCTTAAAGAAGGTGCTGGAGGCCACGTTGATGATTTTCCCCTTCTTGTGGGCCTTCATGTAAGGGGCAACCGCCTTCACGCAGAAGAAAACCCCTTTCACGTTGACGGCCATGACCTTGTCCCATTCTTCCTCGGTAATCTCTTCAAACCCCTTGCGGGCAATGGTCGAGTACACGGCGGCATTGTTGATGAGAATATCGATGCGCCCGCAAAGTTCGGCCACCTTTTTAGCCATCTCTCGGGTCTGACTCTCCGAGGAAACATCGACCACCCACCCGTGGGCCTTGCCGCCGTTGCCGTTGATTTCCCGCACGAGATGATTCGGGTCCAGGATATCGACGACCACGACCTCGGCTCCTTCTGCGGCCAACCCTCTTGCGTACGCCGCTCCGATCCCTTGAGCAGAACCAGTGATAATCGCCACCTGATCTTTCAGCCTCATGAGTTTCCTCCATCGCAAGAATGATTTCGTTTTTTCTCAGGCGCGCTCGCGCCGCCCGCAGAAAGTAGCGTAGAAGTCCGAGCCTCTACGTAGCGGGGCGGAGGATCTCTTGCAGATCCTTCCCCTCCAGAACCTCCCGCTCAAGCAAGGTTTTGGCGAGCTTTTCCAGCGTACCACGACGCTCTTGCAGGATTTGTTTGACTCGCTTGTGAGCTTCCTCGACGATGTGTCCTACCGCCTGGTCGATAAGACGCGCGGTTTCCTCACTGTACTCCCGGGCTGCAGGAAAGGGACTCGGAAGAAGTGCCTGCTGGTTCCTGTGGTCATAAGCAATGAGCCCCAACTCTTCGCTCATGCTGAAAAAGGGGACAGCGGCTTCTCCGGCGATCGCCCGGGCGAGCAGAGTTTTCCCCGTCCCCGGGACTCCCACCAGCAGAACCCCCTTGGGAATTTTCCCTCCCAGCCGGCCGTAACGCTCCGGGTTCTTCAAGAACTCGACAACTTCCTGGACTTCCTCCTTCGCCTCATCGATTCCAGCCACGCCCTGGAACCGGACACCGGTTTCTTTTTCCACAACCACCCGGGCTTTGCTCTTGCCGATGGCCATGAGCCCGCTGCCCGCAGTAAACCGCCGCATGAGCAGCATCCAGATTCCCACGAAAAGAAGGGCCGGGAGCATCCAGGAGAGGATCGAGCGAAACCAGGTATTCACCCGGACCCCGGAAAACTGCACCCCCGCTTTCTCTAGATCACCGACCAGACCAGGGTCCTCAACGCGGACCGCAGAGAACATCCGATCCCCTTTACCCATTTTCTTGAACTCCGCGACTTTTGGGGGAGGCAGAACTCCTTCCAGATTCTCCACCTTGAGAGTGCCCCGAATTACCTCCTGTTCGACGACGACATCTCTAACAAAGCCCTTGTTCAACACGGTTTTGAACTCGCTGTAGGAGAGATTTTCCACATGAGGCGCAAACAGATAGTTCTGCAAAGAAATAAGAACAAAGAAAGTAATGAGAAAATACAGAAGGGAAAACTGATGTTTCCGTTCCATGAACCCCTCCTCACAAACAGGGCAGCTTTCAGCAGTCAGCGCTGCGGATCCAGTGACAGAGTAAGCATGTCCCCTCCGACAGCCGATGGCTGATTGCTTCCCTTTCCTGCTAAAGCCTGGACAAGTAGTATTCCCACCCCCGGTTGATCGTGGTCGGGTTCAGAACCTTGGGTTTGATGACCTTTGCTTCTTCGGCGCTGATGGAGGTGAAGTCCTCGCCAATGAGCAGGCTCTGGTATTGCAGGCGACAGGCTTCCTCCAGGTAGAGGGCGTAGATCGCCGTCTCCTCGACGGTCTTGCCGGCCGTCACGGTCCCGTGGGCTCGCAAAAGTAATCCGCAGCAGGTGCCCATGACAGCGGCCATCTCGTCCCCGAGCCGCACCGAGTCGATATGGCCGACCTCGTTGAAAATCGGAACCCCTTCGGCGAAAACACAGGCGTGGTTATTGAGATAGCGCAGCGGCTTGCCGAAATTACTCAGTACTGTGGCCATGGGGGAATGTGTATGGGCCACACTCCCGACGTCAGGACGCTTTTTGTAGATCGAGGAATGGATGTGGGATTCCGAATTCGGCATCCCCTTCCCCTCCAGAACATCTCCCTGAACGTTCATCAGCAAGAGGTCCGCCTCGGTCACCAATGCGGGACTCATCCGGCGGGGGATGATAAATGTATCGGTTCCGGGAACCCGGGCGCTGATGTGCCCGAATCCCTCCACCAATCCTTCCCGGTACAGAATGCGGGAAGCGGTCGCAACGTTGCTGCGCAATTCCTTCCAGTCGCCCATCGTCATCCTCTTACCTCCGCACTCGATACAGTTGGTCAATGAAGCCGCTCTCATCCAGTTCCCTGACAAAACGCATATCCACGAAGTCCTCAGGTTTCGCGCTGCGCGCCGCAGGATCCTTGGGGCCGAGCTCCTCCAGGGCTTCCGCCACCCCCTTCACCGTTGGGTAGGGTTTTTCGGGAACCAGATTGGAGAAAAACGCGTAGCTATCCTCCAGGGCCTCCTGGTCTTTGACCCGCATGTACTTGCTGATCACCTGGATACTGAAGCCTTTGTTCGTCTTGTAGGTGTGAATCCCTTCCACCATGGCCTTGACAAAGCGGCGGGCGACATCGGGCTTCTCTCGGAGAAAAGATCCCAGAGCGGCCACGGGTGTGGTCGGATAGTCCGTGCCGAAGTCTTCAGGACCCGCCAGAATCGGCAGTCCTAGTTTGCGAGCCATGGCCGTGACCGGGGGCTGTGCCACGAGCCCGGAGACTTGCCCCGCTTGCAGGGCTCCCAGCCGGGTCGGCTGCCCGCCGGGAAGCTGGATGATGGCCACATCCTTATCCGGTTGCAACCCCCACTTCAACAGAATCTTCCGGGTCGCGTAATCGGAGTTCGATCCAAAGCGGCTCACGGTGAGCTTCTTGCCGCGCAAATCCTCGGGCCGTTTGATCTGGGGAGCGACGATCAGGGAGTACGCCAGTTTGTTTGTGAGCCCCATAATCAACACAAGGTCCCCACCTTTCAGGTGGACTACGACGGAGGCGTTCCCGCCGACCTCCGCGAGCGGAACGTCCCCGGCCAGCATGGCCTGGGCGGCCTTGGATCCACCATCGAGGTAAATCAAAAAGGCATCGATCCCGTATTTGCTGAAAAGACCGGCCTCTTTCGTAATCCACAACGGAGCCTGGGAGCCGGCGACGGCAGACCAGCCGACTGTAAGCTTGTCCGCCGCAGCGGCGCTTCCGGCGGGAAACGAAACACAGAAGACGATCAGCGCCAGCCACGGCAGCGCCCGGCGGGACACATAGCGACCAGGGGTAAACATCATCGGGGCTCCTTATTTTCCCCTCTCCCCCAGCGGGGAGAGGGA
>DATEAK010000087.1:0-6540 GCA_035288405.1 bacterium
GGTCGGCCACTGCTACCGCTGTCAGACTCCGATCGAGCCGTTCCTCACCCCTCAGTGGTTCGTACGAATGAGCCCTCTGGCCAAGCCCGCCATACAGGTGGTGGAAGAGGGGAAAGTTCAGATTATCCCGGAAACGTGGAAGAACACCTACTTCGAGTGGATGAACAACATACGGGACTGGTGCATTTCCCGGCAGATCTGGTGGGGGCACCGGATCCCGGCCTGGTACTGTCTGTCTTGCAACAAAGACCGGATGGTCCGTACCGTTAGCGCCGCCACCTCCGCGGGAGGGGGAACGGAACACATCACGTTTCTCCCGGACGCTCTCCCCATTGTTGCCAGGCAGGCGCCGCAAGAATGTCCACAGTGCGGCTCCTCCCAGCTCGCGCAGGACCCCGATGTTTTGGATACCTGGTTTAGTTCGGCTCTGTGGCCTTTCTCGACCCTGGGCTGGCCCGATCAAACTACGGAATTGAAACGCTACTACCCCACGGACGTTCTGGTCACCAGCTTCGACATTCTCTTCTTCTGGGTGGCCCGTATGATCATGATGGGACTCAAGTTCATGGGCGACATCCCGTTTCGCCAGGTTTACATTCACGCCCTCGTGCGCGACGCCGAAGGGCAGAAGATGAGCAAATCCCGGGGGAATGTGATTGATCCGCTGGTGGTCATGGAGCGCACCGGTACCGACGCTTTCCGTTTCACGCTGGCCGCTTTTGCCGCTCAGGGCCGGGACATCCTCTTGTCCGAAGAGCGCATCGAAGGGTACCGGCATTTTTGCAACAAACTCTGGAACGCCTCCCGGTTCACACTGATGAATCTGGACGAAGGGGAAGAAACCGAGAAGCTCCCATCCCGCGAAGAGATGGATCTGCCGGAGCGCTGGATCTTGAGCCGCCTCTCCGCCGTGGTGGAAAACACCCGGCAGGCGCTGGAAGCCTACAAGTTCAACGAGGCCGCGGGCCATCTCTACCAGTTCGTCTGGCACGAGTTTTGTGACTGGTATCTGGAGATGGCGAAGCCGCGACTAGTACCGACGGCCTCTGAGCTCCAGCTCTTGCTCTCGCAGCGCGTCCTGATGGAGGTGCTGGACGCCGCTTTGCGACTCCTTCACCCCTTCATGCCGTTCATTACGGAGGAGATCTGGAGTCAAATGCCCGGTTCGCGCCAGAGCATTGCCACCGCCCCGTATCCGAAGGCCTCGGAGTGGATTCGGGATCTGGAAGCAGAGTCGAAAATGAATCTCATCATGGAGGCCGTAGGAGGGGTGCGCACGATCCGGGGAGAAATGGGTGTGCCTTCGGGCAAAAAAGTTTCGGCCCTGATCCGGGTCGAAAACGAGGACGCCGTGCAACTTCTCACCGCCCACGAGGACCCTATTTCCTTGCTGGCCGGACTGGACAGATTGGAAATTGGAGTATCCATCCGGCGCCCGCAGGGAGCCGCCACCTCGGTCCTCCCGAACATGGAAGTTTACGTTCCCCTGTTGGGACTCGTCGACTTCCAGGAGGAGAAAAAACGCCTGGAGAAAGAAATCCGCAAGGTTCAATCCGACATCGAATTTGTCGCCCGCAAGCTGGCAAATCCGAACTTCTTGGAGAAAGCGCCGGCGGAGATTGTACAAAAGGAACACGAAACACGGCAGACGCTTCTCGATAAACGCGGACGCCTCGAGCAAGCCCTGCACCGAGTCATGGAAAATCTGGACATTGCATGAACATTACAGATCTCAGCGCCGAACAGATCCGGGCATGTCTCAAGACCCGCGCCTTTGCCGGGGAGATCCATTACCTCAATGAGATCGATTCCACTAACCTGGAGGCTGACCGCCTCGCTCTGGCCGGTTCTCCCGAAGGCACCATCGTGGTCGCCGACCGTCAAACCAGGGGAAAAGGCCGCTTCGGACACCAGTGGTTTTCCCCTCCCGGGACTGGGTTATACATTTCTCTCGTCCTGCGGCCTCCCGTGGAGCCGGCCGCTTCTCACTACCTGGTCCTGCTCAGCGGTGTGGCTTGCTCCCGGGCCATACAGGACCTCTGCCACGTGCTCGTGGAACTCAAATGGCCCAACGACCTGCAAATCCGCGGGAAAAAAATCGGCGGGATTCTCCTGGAACTCAGTACGGACCCAAAGGGGTTGCGCCATCTGATCGTCGGTATCGGGATCAACGTGCATACACTCAGAGGAGAATTCCCCCAGGACTTGAGAGAAAGTGCGGGTTCCCTCCTCACGGAGACGGGTGTACGCGTGAGCCGCAGTGAACTGCTGTGCGGCCTCTTATCCCATTTCGAAACCCGCTACTTCTCGTCCCTGGCGCAGGGACCGTCGGCGATACTGACCGAGTGGACCCAGCTCACCAACACACTGGGACGGACACTCCGTGTCTCCTACAGGGGGCAGGTCATGGAGGGGACCGCCACGGGTATTGATGAAGACGGCGGTCTTCTGCTGCGACTTCCCAGCGGCATGACGGAAAAAGTACTGGCGGGAGAAGTTGCGGTTCTGGACTGACGGATAGAAAAGAATGATCCTTATGCTTCGACAAGCTCAGCATGAACGGAACATCTCCCGAGATTGCAAGCACCCAACCGTTCGCCCTGAGCCGGTCGAAGCCTGTGGTGAGCGTATCGAACCAGGTGAACGGGGGAAATTCCATGCTACTTGTTATGGATGTCGGTAACACGAATATTGCGCTTGGGCTTTATGAAGGGGAGAATCTGCTCATAGATTGGAGAGCTGTGACCCGCCAGGATCAGACGGCGGACGAGTTCGGCATTCTCATCAAGGAACTCTTCTTCCTGAACGAAATTCAGTTTCAAGACGTGACCGGGATCATCTTTTCCTGTGTCGTTCCCCCTCTCCTTCCCGCCCTGGAGGACATGTGCCGCCGCTATCTGCGCTCCCAGCCCATGATCGTCAGCCCCGCTTTGAAAACCGGCATCTCCATTCAATACGACAACCCCGGCGAGGTGGGAGCTGATCGGATCGTGAATGCCGTTGCCGCCCTGGCCAAATATCCGCCCCCCATTATCGCGGTCGATTTCGGCACCGCGACCACCTTCGATGTCATCTCGAAAAAAGGAGAATACCTCGGAGGCGTGATCTGCCCGGGCATCAGCATTTCAGCCGAAGCTCTCTATCAAAGGACCGCGAAGCTTCCCCGAATCGAACTTATCCGGCCCAAGGCCGTGATCGGGAAAAATACCGTACAGAGCATGCAATCCGGGCTCATCTACGGGTACACTGCCCTGGTGGACGGACTCATTGATCGCATGTCTGATGAACTCGAGGCCGATCCTTATGTGGTCGCCACCGGAGGACTCGCCTACTTGATTGCGCCGGAATCTCGTCGGATCAAGTCCGTGAACACCCGTCTGACCCTGGAAGGGTTGAGACTGATTTACGAGATGAATATATAAGACAGCATTCAGTTATCAGCTTTCAGCAATCAGCTCCGTAACTAAATGGAAAATGAAGAAAACACATTCAGAAGCTGATAGCTGAATGCTGATCGCTAAGGCATAATTATGAAAACAAATCGGTGGGCGTCTTTACTCCTCATAGTCGCTCTGGGTCTCGCCCTGCTTTACTTTACCCGTACCTGGTGGTTGACCCAGGCGGCTTCCTGGCTCGTTTATTCCCGAGAAACAGATCATGCCGATGGGATCTTTGTCCTGGGAGGAGATGCGTGGGAGAGAGGGCAGTACGCCGCTCAATTGTACAAAAACGGAGTGAGCACCCGGATCATCACAACCGGAGAGCCCGTCTCCGGGAATTTGAAAGCAGTAGGGCTCCGCTACACCGAGGCGGAACTGGGTAGCCGGGTTCTCATTTCTGCCGGAGTCCCCGCCAAGGCCATCACAGTCCTTAACGAGGGGGACAGCACCTACGATGAAGCCAATATCGCCAGACGCATCGCCCGCCTGCGGGGCTACCACACCATCCTCGTGGTGTCCTCCCCATTTCACATGCGGCGAGCCTCCCTGATCTTTTCCAAAATCTTCCAGGGAAGCGGCGTCGGCCTCTACTTCAGCCCTGTACCGGAAAGTTCGTTTCAAGTGGAGAGATGGTGGGAAAGAAAGGACGATACTCTTGCCGTCTTAGAGGAGTACGTAAAGCTCGCCCGCTACGCTTACCTATACTTGCTGCGCTTCGGCCCCGTGCCGGAACCTGAATCCGCCCCCGCTGCGGCGCAATAAACCTACGGAAGTCCGATTGTCATGGATGATCCGACTGGCTGACCGCTGAAAGCTTTCCTCGCCTTCCATCTGCCTGACTTACGCGCATGACTTCCGCAGCCGTTGTGATCCCTTTCTGAACTTTCTTGACCCCGTTTTCGTGAAGCGTCGACATCCCCTGGCGCCGGGCGACTTCTTTAATTACCGAAGCATTTTCCCCTCGGGAAATCGCCCGCGAGATCTCTTCGTTAGCTTCCAACACCTCGAACACGCCGGTTCTCCCCAGGTAGCCGGTGTTCCGGCATTTGGGACAACCCTCTCCGATCCGGTAGACCCCCATCTCTGCCGCATCCGGCTCCAGGCCCAGGAAAACCAGCTCTTCTCCTTTTGGCCTCTCGCTGCGTGAGCAATGTGGGCAGATTTTCCGCACCAGCCGTTGTGCGGCCACTCCGATGATCGTGGAGGAAAGGAGAAACGGTTCAAGCCCCAAATCCATGAGCCGCGTCACCGACGAAGCCGCATCGTTCGTATGCAGGGTACTCAGGACCAGGTGCCCGGTGAGGGCCGCCTGGACAGCGTTTTCCGCCGTCTCCCGATCCCGGATCTCACCGACCATGATGATATCAGGGTCCTGCCGCAGGATGCTGCGCAGGCTGCTGGCAAACGTGATCCCCACCTGAGGCTGAACGGCAACCTGGTTGAATTCCTCGAAGACCATCTCAATGGGATCTTCGATGGTGGTTACATTCATCGCCGGTGTGGCCACGGAGCGCAGAGAAGAGTAGAGAGTGGTTGTCTTTCCGCTCCCTGTGGGACCTGTGACCAGGATCATGCCGTAGGGCCGCGCCAGAAAGGTGCGGTACAGGGCCAGATCCCGCGTGGAAAAACCCATCTCCCCAAGTTCCTGAAACAAAATCCGCGGATCAAGGACCCTCATGACCGCCTTTTCTCCGAAGGCCACCGGAAGAGTGGACACCCTGAGTTCCTTATCCCCTTCCGGATACTGAAGCTTGATGCGCCCGTCCTGGGGGCGTCGCTTCTCGGCGATGTCCATGCGCGCCAGCATCTTGATGCGGGACATAATCGCCGGGTAGACTTCCTTCGGAAGCCAATGGATGTCGTGCAACACCCCGTCAATCCGGAATCTCACCAGCGCCCGCTCGCGCTTGGGCTCCAGATGAATGTCGCTCGCCCGGTTTTCAATGGCGTAGGTAAACAGGTGATCGACGGCGCTGCGGATGTGTTGATCCGTCGATTCAATTTCGCCCTCGGATTTTACGCGCACATATTGTTCGAGATTCCCCAAGTCGACTAGAGGCGCCGCAATCTCCCTGCGAGCAGCCAGGACGGAGGACTGGAAACCATAGAACTGGCGGATCGTTTTCAAGATGTCGCTCTTGAGACTCACTACAGGAGCAACGCGATAACCGGTCACATGGCGAATGCTTTCCTGAAGCTCCAGATCAAAGGGGTTATAATAGGCAACTTTCAAGGTCCCCTCTTCCAGTGTCAGAGGCACCACCAGGTGTTTGAGAGCGAAGGCTCTGGGGATCGTGCTGGTTACCACTTCCAGGTCAAGCTCCAGCGGGTCAATTCGTTCAAAGGGGATGCCCGCAGCTTCGGATACGGCACGCATGATTGCCTCCTCGGTAAGATGTTCCGAGGGGTTTTGTGCACGAGGCAGTCCCATGGCGAAGACGATGTCCACCGCTGTGAGTTCAGATGTCGCACTGTCCTGGCTTCCATTACTGTCTCGCTTTATCGTGTCTCCCTCCTCCACGCGCGCTTTCTCCATTTTTTTCTTCCACATCTTTTCTGCGGACAAAATGGAGGAGGTCTGGGCCTTCGTGATCAGACCGGCACGAGACAGAATCTCGCAAAGATGTTCCGTCGTAAGGGTGGGCACCAGATTCTCCTTCGTTCCTGGAAACAACCGGTGGAAGTTCGATCGGGAATAACCAAAATCCATATTAGTCCTTACGCATAACATGTCAAGGGGAACGGGGCTCGTAAGGACCCCAACCGCGTTCGACTCGCACCCGACCAGTGGCCGACAGGACGGTGATCCGATACCTTGCTTGGGATCCCCCCAAGAAATAGAGTCCTCCGCTCAAACCGGACAGGGATCCATCGGGTCTGAAGATGACCGTATCGCCGGGAAAGGTGATCGGATCCCCTCCCGCTCTGTTGAAAGCCACTGCGGTGGGAAGCTCCCCCGGAATCCCCTCCGTCATCCATCCAAGGATGGCATCCTTCTTCTCAATCTGGTAATTCGCCCGGTCGGCAGAGAAGCGTACGCGATACTGCAGGTTCGTCGACACAGCCCGCAACCGGACGTACTGAAGAGTCGAAGCTACGC
>DATEAK010000088.1:0-3701 GCA_035288405.1 bacterium
GTCAAGAGCGGCGCACTGACGGCCTTTAACACCACGAATATCACCCGTGGGGATCTGAGTGTGGCAACGGATGCGGATCGAGACAAATTAGTGGCCTTCGTCCGAGGCACGGATTCCTACGACGACAATGTAAACAACAACACCACGGAAGACCGAACCTGGAAACTGGGGGATATCTTCCATTCCACTCCGGTGGTGGTCGGCCCACCATCCCAGACCTACTTTGATCAGGGCTTCAGCGGCGCCGGCGGCTTTGCGGATAGCTATAAGAACCGCACGAAGGTCCTTTACGTTGGTGCCAATGACGGCATGCTCCACGCCTTTCAGGCCGGCACATTCAACAGCGGTACGGGTACCTATAATAACGGGACGGGAAGCGAGCTGTGGGGGTATATTCCGCCAAACGTGCTTACCACGTTGCAGAACATGCGTACGAACCCACACAAATACTACGTGGACGTGAAGCCCGCCGTGGCCGACGTCTGGTTCTATACCACTGCCACCCAAACCACGAAAGTGGCGACCGAGTGGCATACGGTTCTCGTGGGGGGAGACCGCCAGGGTGGAAACAGCTATTTTGCTTTGGACGTAACGAACCCGAGCGGGCTCAACTTCCCGAGCTTCCTGTGGACGTTCACGGACTCCAATCTAGGACAGACCTGGTCTGAACCGGTCATTGGCCGGATCCAGATGCAGGTGAGCGGTACCATTGTGGATCGATGGGTTGTGTTTGTGGCCGGGGGCTGGGATACCACCAGCTCCACCGGAGCAGGGAACGCGAGCAGCCGCGGAAATGCCTTTTACGTGCTCGATATCAAGACGGGGGCTGTGCTGTTTAAGTACGCCTATGCAAGCTCGGGGGACAAACAGTACATGACCTGGAGCATGCCCTCAACCCCCATTGCGGTCGATACCAACGGAGACGGCTTCATGGATCGGGTCTACGTGGGAGACCTGGGAGGGCAGATCTGGCGCTTTGACTTGTCCGACACGGATTCCCGCCAATGGTCCGGCAAACGCTTTTTTGTAGCCAACAGCACGAATACGGCTACCTCAGGTCAGCCCTTTTATTATGCGCCGGCGGTGGCCTTTGACTCTCAGGGAACGGTGTGGGTGTACTTCGGCAGTGGGAACCGAACGGATCCACAAAATTTGACCAGCTTGAACAAGTTTTACGCGGTGCAGGACACATCGGGGGCCACTCCCTTGAACGAGACAAATCTTGCGGACGTGACCGGATCGAATACATTTTCCACGCCTGCGTCTCCTGCCGTGGGATGGTTCGTCCGCTTGGCGGCTGGAGAGAAAGTTCTCTCGCGTCCGTCGGTGTTTAATCAAATCGCTTTTTTTACGACCTACACCCCGACCGTATCGTCCGATCCCTGTGTGCGCAGCGGGACCGCGAAGCTCTATGAACTTCATTTCCTTTCCGGAGGTGGAGCCACGAACATTTCTGGGATTCAGAGCGCCGGGGGGTTCCTCCCGGTGGCGATCGGGGCTCGCTCCATTACATTAGGAACCGGTGTGGCTTCTTCCCCCGTCATTTCCGTGGGTGCAGACGGATCAGTCCAGGTTACGGTGGGCACCACGGATGGTCAGGTCTTCGGCAGTGCCGGGCTTGCCACGGGAACTTTGCGGAATCTGCTAAACTGGCGGGAGGTGTTCTGATGAGAAGATGCAAGGGGAGAGTAGGGGAAGGGGTGGCTCTGGTTGCTCTACTTCTGTCTGCGGCGCTCGTGATCCTAGTGCCTCCGAACGTCTCTCTTGCCCAGGATCAGAACCTGGTTTCTTTCCACGGTGTCGTCCGGGACCGCCTGAACCAGCCTCGGTCGATCCGTGTAGAGGATGTTATCGTAGAGGTCCCCAGCACAGCGAGGATCCACGATGTGAACGGAAACCCCGTGCAATTTGGGAATCTCCAAATTTCCCAAGAGGTGACCGTCAAGGGTTACCCCAATGGTGTCCGGTATATGGTGGCTCGAGAGATTATAGTAACCCCGCCCATGCCCAAATAATTGGGAGAGGAAACGGAGGAAAACTCAATTGGCCTTGCGATTCGGAAGAAATAGCTTCCTGCAAATCTGCCTTTGTGTTTTCCTCTTGGTTCTCTGGGGATGCGGAGGCGGCAACGAGACTCCTCCGGCTCGGCCCGCCAATGCACCTCCTCCTCCATCCCAGCATGTGGCGAATTCCCCTCCTGTGATCAGCCAGGTGCAACTGACTCCTGAGAAGGCCTACGTCTACAGCAGCGTTACAGCCATCGTGACGGGACACGATCCGGACGGGAATCCAGTCAGCTACTCCTTCGAATGGCGAGTCAACGGAAACGTGGTGAGCAAGGGAAATGAGAATAGGCTGAACCTGGGGAGTTTTCGCAAAGGGGATCAGATCAACGTGCTTGTGACGCCCTCAGACGGCGACTTGTCGGGAGAAGCCAAGCAATCCAGCCCTCTAACGATCGTGAACAGTCCTCCTAGAATCCGCTCCGTGAATATCCTCCCCAGGCCCGCCTATAAGGGGGATCGCCTGGAGGCTCAGGTGGATGGTGAGGATCTCGACGGGGATGGGTTGTCCTCTACGTTTGAGTGGCTTCGGAACGGGCAGCCTATCATCGGCCAGGGCACACAGTATCTTCCTGCGGATTTGTTGAAGAAAGGGGACCGGATCTCCGCTGCTGTGACACCGTTCGATGGAGAATCTCGGGGGACTCGGGTCGTTTCCCCCGAGGTAGTTATCGCGAACAGTGCGCCGGTCATTTCCTCCCAGCCGCCTGTCGGCCCAGCGGCCAATAACGTTTATGTGTACAATGTGACGGCTACCGACCCGGACGGGGATCCGATCACCTTTTCCCTGGGGCCCTCCGCTCCCAAAGGAATGACGATCGACCCTCAGAGCGGCAAGATCCAATGGGCGATGACCCCGGAATCCAGTGGCGCCTACATGATCGAGATCATCGTGACGGACAAAGAGGGCGCCAAAAGCGTTCAGCGCTACCGCCTGACGGTCTCGATGCCTTCAAAATCTTCATCTCAACCCTGAGCCCCATTACTCCCCCTCCCTGACCCTCCTTTGCGGAGGAGGGCGGGGTGGAGGGATCGGGGTGCACAGGAAAACGTGCAAACTGCACATTTTCTTGTCGGAGAGACATTTCGCTTTCCGCTGCCCGTAAGTCCTCCGATCGGTAACAACCCAAAAAACAGGTGATCCCCTCCCCAATCTGCTCACCCGTTGGCTGGCAAGCTTTTTGCTTTTGGGAGGTCCCATCATCAGTAACATCCGATCCGGTGATTCCCCAAATTCCGCGAAATTCGCTCGCGGCCCACCTCGTGGAGGAAGTCTCTATGCCAGCCGTTTCCAGAAATACCCATGGGTTTACCTTCATCGAAGTCGTCATGGTCGTTGCGATCATTGGAATTGTTTCCTCCGTGGCTCTCGTCGATATTCCCGATTGGTTAAGCGGCCTAAAGGTCCGGCAGGCGGCGCGAAGCGTAGCTTCGACTCTTCAGTACGTCCGGTTGCGGGCTGTTTCGACGAACCTGCAGTATCGTGTGCGCTTCTCCGCCGACCGGGCGAATTACCAGATTGAGAAGAAGGATGCCATCCTTGGCTGGATGACGGAGGGGATTCCAAGAGAGCTTCCCACTGCAGTGGCTTTCAACAGAGCGGGAGGGGATCCGATCACCTTTCCCGGCGATACGGTC
>DATEAK010000089.1:0-21755 GCA_035288405.1 bacterium
CGTACTTGGGAAACCGAGCCAGGAGCTGCATATACGCATCCACCGCCTCCTTGTCTTTCCCGGCAGCCTTGTAAGCCTGGGCAAGCGCCAGAGCATAATCCGGCTTGCTGGAATCGAGAGAAATGAGCTGTTTCACTTTGGCGATTACCTCTTCGTGATTCCCCAGACGACCGTAAAGATAAGCCAGCTTCTGATAGGTCTCGGGGCTTTTCGGGGAGGACTCCCGAATTCGTTCCCACTGTTCCGCGGCAGCCGCCACCTCCCCATGAGCTTCCAGGAGCCCGGTGTATTCCTGGCTCAACGCCCCATTGTTCGGAAATGCTTTCAGAGCCGCCGCGAGTACTTTCTTGCTCTCGGACCAGAGTCTCTGCCGATCCAGGAAGCGGGCGAGCAATATTTGCCCTTGCGCGCTTTTGGGTACGACCTTCTCCAGTTCAGCAATTACCTTGCTGCGCTCCCACACCGAACTAAGAATCGCATCCTGAAGGCGCTCATCCAATGTGAGAGCCTTAAGAAAGAGTGCCGGATATTTGCCGAGGGCTTCCTGGCGGGTCTTCTCATCCCGTTCCGATGCGGCCCGCAGAAACCAGAAATAGCCGGCACTGTACTGGACGGAGGGATCGTGGGGGGAAAGTGAGGCTGCGTTATTCATGGCTCGTGCAGCATCTTCTGTTCGAGACCAATTCGGTAATGTAGATCCGTTCTCCAGAACCCACGCCAGAGCCATGTGAGCATAAGCATCCGTCGGGCTCCTTCGAATGGCCTCCTCATAGCAGGCAACCGCCTTCACTCCAAACAGCTCCGCATCCATACGGCTACTGAGAAAAGGAGACCAGCCGGGCATCAGGGCTTGGCGCATGAGGACCTCGTAGCGTTTCCCCAATTCCATGAAGTAAAAAGAGGGAGGATAGGGATGGATGCGGATGGCCCGCTCCAGGCGCTTGATTTGCTCCCGGGGGTCAAGGGTAGGTGGGAGGAGACGCTTCTCGAAGTAAGGAATCGTCGGATAGATTCGGTCCGCCCAGAAGAGCCGAATGCTGTCCGCTGCCAGCCAGAGAGAAGCGATCAGGATCAGAATCGGAAGGATGCGGGATCGCCATTTCTTTTGCTGCTTGAACAGACCTTCCATCCAGCCTGTTTCCCTCTGTCACCAGGATGCTGAAAAACCCTGGTTCACCCTTCGACTCCGCTCAGGACGGGCTTGTCGAACCACGAAAAGGACTTTTCAAAGGGAATATTTTAGCACACCAGGACGGGTAAAACTCTTCTTCCGTTTCGTTCTTATTTATTCTCGGCCTGAATCGGAACTGCCGTGAAGGAGGAGCCGTTGCGGCTCATTTTCCTGCGGGTCAAGGTGCGGGGGTGAACTCCCAGAATATGGGCCGCCTTGGTTTTGTTCCCCCCGGTCTCCTCAAGGACCCGGGCGATGTAGGCATCTTGGAGCTTTTCCAGAGTCAGGTGCTCGG
This sequence comes from bacterium, assembly GCA_035288405.1. Taxonomy (GTDB): domain Bacteria; phylum JACPSX01; class JACPSX01; order JACPSX01; family JACPSX01; genus JACPSX01. The sequence continues at coordinate 1,467 of DATEAK010000089.1, forward strand.
CGGCAGCCACTCTCACGAGACGCTCGGGAGAATGTTTTGAGATTCGCTCCGGCAGGTCAAGAGGAGTGATGACTTCCCCTTCTCCAAGCGCCACGGCCCGTTCGATGGCATTTTCCAGCTCTCTGACGTTTCCAGGCCAGTTGTAATTCAACAGGAAATTCATGGCCTCCCGTTCCACTCGAGGAATTGTCTTCCCCGCAACGCGGCTGTAGATTTTGAGAAAATGGTCGACCAGCAGTGGAATATCCTCGCGCCGTTCTCGCAACGGGGGCAGAACGATGGGAATCACGTGCAGGCGGTAGAATAGATCCTCGCGGAACTCGCCGCGCTTTACTTTTTCCGTGAGGTCCTCATTGGTAGCCGTGATCAAGTGCACATCCACTTTGATTGTGTCCGTGCCGCCCACCCGCTTGATCTCCCTCTCCTGGATCGCTCTTAGAAGCTTGGCTTGCATCGAGAGAGGTATGGACCCGATCTCATCCATGAACAAGGTCCCGCTGCGGGCCTCCTCAAACAACCCGGGCTTGTTGCAGTAAGCCCCGGTAAATGCCCCCTTCACGTGGCCAAAGAGCTCGCTCTCCATCAAGGTCTCCGGAATGGCGCTGCAGTTGATGGCCACGAAGGGCCGGTCCTTGTGAGGGCTGTTGTGGTGGATCGCTCGTGCCACGAGCTCCTTACCGGTGCCGCTGGCACCGTAAATGAGGACCGTGCTGCGGCTCTGCGACACACGGCTGATGAGGGTGAAGACTTCCTGCATGTTTTTGCTGCGGCTTAAAATATTGCTGAACCGGTAGCGCCCCTCGATTTCCTGGCGAAGTTGGCGGTTTTCTTCCCTCAGGGCCTTACCCTCCAGTTCCTTTTCCAGGACGAGCAGGAGCTCTTCGAGATTGAACGGCTTGGTTACGTAGTTGTTGGCACCCCGCTTCATGGCTTCCACAGCCGTAGCAATGGAGCCAAAACCGGTCATGATGATGACGACGATCTCGGGGTTTACCTCCCGCATGGCGGCCAGTACCTCAAACCCGTTCATCGCGGGCATCTTCAGATCCGTCAGCACGACGTTCACAGGATCACTCTTCACAACCTGCAGAGCCTCCGGCCCGCCGGCGGCCGAGCGCACGGAATATCCTTTAGACTCCAGCACGTCCGTCAGGAGTTTGCAAGTCGCCTGATCGTCGTCAATGACGAGAACGTTAACTTGGGACACTGCTCTTCTCCTGCAAGTAAACGGGAAATTTCACGGTAAACGTGCTCCCACAACCCGGTTCACTCGACACTTCAATGAGTCCTCCATGCTCTTCCACGATCCTCTGGCAGACCGCCAGTCCAAGGCCTGTACCCTTGCCGCTCGGTTTCGTCGTGAAGAACGGCGTGAAAATCTTTTTCAGATCCTCGGGTCCCATCCCATTTCCCGTGTCGGAAATCGAGATTTCCAGGAAGTCCAGGGAAGAACCGTGGTCTCCCGGAGCGCTCCGCCCCGGGAGGGGATGCAAGCGCGTGGCAACATGGAGAATTCCGCCATTCTCCATGGCCTCCACCGCATTGGCCAAAAGATTCAAGAAAAGCTGCTGGAGCTGCCCCGGATCGCCTCCGAAGCAGGGAAGGTCCGGAGCCAGATCCTTCTGGACGGTATATTTGGGCTCCGGAATCTTGTGACGCAATAGGACGAAGACGTGATCGAGAATCTCATTCACGGATACCCGTTTTTTCTCGCCGGGCGCCGGACGGCATAGATCGAGGAACTGGTAGACGAGGCGGGAAATGCGGTCCGATTCTTCAACAATGAGTTCCAGATCCTGCCGAAAGGAGACATCCGAGGGGAGCCGCATGAGCAAGAACTGGGCCCGGCCCCGGATTACGTTGAGAGGAGTGCCGATTTCATGGGCGATTCCGGCCGCAAATTGACCAGCCAGTGAAAGCTTTTCCGCGGCGGCAAATTTCTTCCCGATAACCTCCACCTGCCCGGAGAGTCGTGAATTCTTAATGGCAAGAGCTGCCTGGTAGGCCACGATTTGCAGGATCTTCAGATCCTCCTGCGTGAAAGTCCCCTGGCCCTTCTTGTTCGTGACATTAATGACGCCCAGCGGTTCCTCGTGAACGTTGATCGGTACCGAGATGAGCGAGCGGGTTGTGTAGCGCTTCTGGTCGTTTACCTTGCGGAAAACAGAGCGATCGATGTCCTCGATCAGAAGGGGTTCGCCTTTGTCCAAGACGTAGCGCGAGATTCCTCCTCCGGCGTTCTTCTCCTCTCTCTTTCCCACGTACTCCTCAAGGCCCACAGCAGCAGCGATCCGCAGTTGGCCGGTCTCGGGGTCCAGAAGCATAATGGAACCAGTCTCCGCCTGAAGCTCCGCCAGAGCGGTCGACAGAACCAGAGGGAGCACCACATTCAGATCATAAATGGAGACAACCGCCTGGCCGATTTCTTCCAGTGCCATCAACTCAAGCAACCGGCGGGAAATGCTTTCAATCTGAGTGCCGGGTTTGGCAAGGCTGGAAAGGTTATCTACAGTGTGCAATTGATTCCCCACTGCTTCCATCATCTGTATCCTTGGGTCAGAGCAGGCAGATTCCGTCCGTTTCCTGAATTCCTCTACGGCTTTGGAGCTTTCAGGCTTTAGCGGGGCCTCGTGGGTCCGGGCGTACCATCTTGAGACCTTTCAAGAGTCTCAAGTCCCTTTCCCTTGTGGGAGAGAAGAAGGGCGAACGTAATCCGGCGACTTGTGAGTCAGAAGTGATAAGAGTTTCCGGAAGAGAAGAGTTACCCGGAAGTTTTTGGCTTCACGTAAACTTCCCGGGGCTTGCCCGATTCAGCGGGTCCCACCAGTCCTTCCTGCTCCATAATCTCGATGAGCCGTGCCGCCCGGTTGAAGCCGATGCGCAGCCGGCGCTGGACCATGGAGATGGAAGCCTGGCCGGTTTGGGCCACCAGGGCGACGGCCTCATCATATTTGTCGTCCCGCTCTCCATCCTCGGGCGGGGCATCCTCGAAGACCTGCGGGCGCGTCACGGAATCGTCATACGTAGGCCTGCCGGACTTCTTCAGAAACGAGACGAGGCGTCGAATTTCCACATCGGACACGAAGGCACCGTGAATCCGCTGCATCTTGGAAGTTCCCGGCGGCAGAAACAGCATGTCCCCTTTCCCGAGCAGTCGCTCGCCGCCGCTGGAATCCAGGATCGTGCGGGAGTCCGTTTTGGAGGAGACCTGAAAGGAAATGCGAGCCGGGAAGTTCGCCTTGATGATTCCCGTGAGGACATCGACCGAGGGTCTCTGAGTCGCCAGCAGGAGGTGAATCCCAGAGGCGCGCGCCATCTGCGCCAGACGGGTCAGGCAGTCTTCCACCTCCCGGGAAGAGACCATCATGAGATCGGCCAGCTCATCAATCACGATCAATAGAAGCGGGAGCTCGGAAGGCTGCGGAGAATCATCGCCGGCAGGCACCTCGCGCCTTCTTTCTCCTTTTCCCTCTTTGGAATCTCGGATCAGCTCATTAAAGGAGGCCAAGTTCCGAGCACCCCACTCGGCCATGACCTGGTAGCGTCTCTCCATTTCCATCACCGCCCATTTCAAGGCAGCCGCAGCCTTCTTGGGGTGAGTGACGACGGGAGAGATCAGATGAGGAATTCCATCGTACAGGGAAAGCTCGAGCATCTTGGGATCGATCATGATGAACTTCACTTCGTCCGGAGTGCTGTTGAACAGGATGCTGCAGATCATGCTGTTAATCCCCACGCTCTTCCCCGATCCCGTGGCTCCGGCAATCAGCAGGTGGGGAATCTGAGCCAGGTCCGTGACCACCGGACGCCCGAGAATATCCTTACCAAGACCGAAGGTCAGCTTCGAGGGGGACTTCTGAAATTCGGGAGAGGACAGAATTTCCCGCAGCAGGACCGGCTCCCGCTGTGCATTGGGAATCTCGATGCCCACTACGGCTTTGCCCGGAATCGGCGCGACAATCCGAACACTGGTGGCTCTCATGCCGAGAGCCAGGTCGTCGGCCAGGTTCACAATGCGGGCCACCTTCACACCCGAGGCAGGTTCAAACTCGTACATGGTGACCACCGGACCGGGAAGGACCTGGACTACCTTGCCCTCGACGCCGAAGTCCAGCAGCTTTCGCTCCAGAAGCGCACCGTTTGCCTGCAGATCGTCGCGGCTCCTCTTGCGATCCGCTGCAGGCGGGAGATCAAGCAGAGAGAGAGGCGGCAGATGAAAGTCCATAATCCCTTTGACAAATCCGAACTGAGTCTGGCGCTCCTCCGCCGGCACAGCCGGCTTTGCAGGCTCCCATTCCACGGCCGGCTCCACCACGGAAATCTTCGTCTCTTTTACTGCGGGAAGAGGCCTCTCTTCCTCTAACAGATCCTCGGCAGGAACGGAGGGAGGAGCAGTCTGCGGAAAGGGCTCACGTACTTTCTTCTTTTTTCTCCTCTCCTTCATCACACGAAACAGTTTGCGAAGGACGGACGCGACCCATAGAAACCCAAGTCCCAGGGTCCGGAAGGAGAGACCCGTAATTCCCATGAAGCTCAAAAAGCCGACGGCAAACACCAATAGATAGGAGCCCGGATGACCAAAGAAGGGAAGGGCTGGCTGCCCCAGGACGGAACCAACGATCCCTCCCGGCTCGAAGCCGCCGCGAAAAATGGGGTCTCCGATGAAGCGTAAGTAGAAGAAGGTATCGATGGATAGAATCAAACCCAGACCGCTTGCCACGCAAAGTATGACACCCTCGCGGGGCCGTCTCCATAAACGTATGCCGGCATATAGGGAAAATACCGGAAGAAGAACAGCGGTTCCGCCCAGCAGGCTCACCAGAAAATCCGCCAGGTAGGCACCAACACTGCCCCCGTAATTGTGCACAGTCATGGTGGAGGAGCTGAAATACCCTCCAATGGAAGGATCCCCGGCATCAAAGGAAATGAGAATCATGAAGAGAAAAATACTGAGAATGAAACAGAGGAAGCCCAGGAGTTCCCGGCGCCTCCTCCAACTACGGCGCCGGCCCGCATCCATGTTCTCATAGGACTTAACCCGAATTTCTTTGGACACCTTCCCTCCCGCTCCGTGCGCGAGCAAAAGAGGCTTAGCCCTCAGGCCCACCTGCTTCGTCTTCAACCCACTTTAGATATGCGGGCAGGCCGTCCACCACCGGTACAGCGATCACCTCGGGAACCTGATAGCTGTGAAGCTCACGGATGGTACGGATCACATCGGGAATGCGGTGGCGCAGAGTTTTTATCAGAAGCAGAACTTCTCCCGCCCGGCAGAGTTTCCCTTCCCATCTGTAAATGGAGGTGAGCCCCGGGACCAGGTTCACGCAAGCCGCCTCTTTCCGCTCGATGAGCGCCGTACCGATTTTCTCCCCTTCTTCCTGAGAACTTACGGTACTTAAAATAAGGACGGCTTCAGTCGGCTCAGTCAAAGTTCCCGCTTCCTTCCTCTATGTCTAACTCATGACGGTGCCACCGCACACGTTAATCCCTTGACCGTTGATCCCACGGGCGTCCTCTGTAGACAGGTAGACCGCCAAGGAAGCCACCTCTTCCGGCTCAATCGCGCGCTTCTGGGGGCTCTCAGCAATCAAGGCCTCCTTGGCCTGCTCGGGTGTCATTCCGGTCTTGCCCACAATATTCTCGACGCTCCCACTGAGCATACCGGCTTCCGTCCATCCCGGGCAGATGGCGTTCACGGTGATGTTGTAGCGGGTCACCTCCAGAGCCAGAGAGCGCACCAACCCAAGCACGCCGTGCTTGGAAGCGCTGTAGGCTCCGCTGTACGCATGGCCGCTCTTGGCTAATGTCGAAGCGATGTTGATAATACGGCCGTGCCGTTGAGCCATGAGGTGAGGAAGTACGGCCTTAATGCAATAATAGGAGCCGGTGAGGTTCGTCTGGATGATACGCTCCCAGAGTCCGTCCTCCATCTTGGCAATGAGAACTCCCGCCGTGATCCCGGCATTGTTGACCAGAATGTGGACGCCGCCCAATTTCTCTACGGTTTGCTTCACCAGATTGTCTACTGAGCTGCGCTTCGCTACGTCCGTAGCCACTGCAATGGCTTGCCCCCCCGCAGATCTGATTTGTGCGGCTACCTCCTCGATCTCGCCCGCACTGCGAGCCGCCAATGCCACCTTGGCTCCCGCCTCTGCAAAAGCCACGGCAATGGCCCGTCCGATCCCCCGGCCTGCACCGGTAATGATTGCTACCTTACCATCCAGTTTCCCCGTTGAGCCCACAATCGACCTCCCTTTTGAATGCCGGCCGGGCTCGCCTCTCTTTCAATCAGGGAGCCCACATCGTCTCCACGAAACAATCCACGTTCTCGGATCTCGCCACGGCGCTAGCAAATCCCTTTTGCAAATCGTCGTTACTATAGTGGAATCCGCTGAGAAATCAAGGATCTCTTGGCTGAGTGCTGAGAGCCAAGTGCTAAGTGCCTAGAGCCAAGCGCTCTTAAAGAAGGAGAGGCGCCGGAGCTCCAGCCGGAACCCGGCACCTCCATGGTGGGAGTCAAGGGTTTTCACCCTGACTTCAGGAAGGCGAAAAACCGGATAATCCCGGATAATTGAGGAATTAGGAATTAAGAGCTACTCGTGAAACAAAGGAGGCTGCAGCCTAGTGAATGTCAGGCTGGAGAGAAATGGCAAATTGATCCTGGGCACAGTCAGAGCAGAACACAACCTCTTCGGGAGTGTAAGCACATGCCGGGCAGCATGAGGCTCCACACTCAAAGCAACCGAGATCCTCTAGGGGTGAATGCAATTCCTGCCCACACTTGCATTTTCGCTGCATGGCTCTTTCCTTTCTGAATAGACTCACGGTTCCCTCCTGTTACCTGCAAGGGGTGCGTCCCCTCGTGCTCTGTAGGTAAAGCAAAAGGTGTTCCTTTTTTTATTCTTGATACAGGATTAGTAACAGTCGATATTACAAACGATTACAGGACAAAGGAGAGAAGAGGCAGAATAGGCCTCGATTTGATCCGGAAAAAATGAGACATCTGTGGCCCAGTTAAAAGCCCCACAGATCCAGTTGTTGCTTCAGACCCTTGAGAGAACAGTGAAAATAAGCAACAGGAATGCGAGCTAACACTGTCTCACAGACTGAGCCACAGATGGCTCATTTTTCCAATCGAAAGTGTTGGGAGGAAATCGCGTGCTTGGATAATAGACGGTGAAATGTCCTGCGCGGAATCCCTGCCTTCTGGGCCGCTCGAGACACATTCCCCTTGGCTTCCATCAGATACCGTATTAGTTTCTCGCGTTCAAACCGGGCAAGGTTCTTATCCCTTGCATCCTTGAAGCCTTCCACTTCTCCCGTATCCACCATGGACTGCTGGAGGTGGTGGGGGAGATGTTCAACCTCGATTTGTCTGGATGGAGTCAGCACGACCGCTCTCTCGATGATGTTTTCCAGCTCCCGGAGATTTCCCTGCCAGTGGTACTCCTGCATGAGTTCCATAGCGCGCTCCGAGATGGTTTCCACCTTCTTATTCACCTTAGCCTCGGCTTTGCGCAGAAAGTGGTAGGCCAGGATCGGAATATCCTCGATCCTCTCCCGTAGCGGGGGAAGCGTGATGGTGAACGTGTTGAAGCGGTAGAACAGATCCTCCCGAAATTCCCCCTGGCCTATGGCTCGTTCCAGATCCCGGTTCGTGGCGGCGATCACTCTGATTTCCACTTTTTTCGTGGTCACGTCACCCACCGAGCGGATCTCGCCCGTCTGCAGAACACGCAGAAGCTTGGACTGCATCTCCGGACTGATGTCCCCGATCTCGTCCAAAAAAATCGTGCCGCCGCTGGCTTTTTCAAACAGCCCCATCTTGTCCTGAATGGCTCCCGTAAACGACCCCCTTTTGTGGCCAAACAGCTCGCTTTCCATAAGAGTAGCGGTCAGTGCCGTGCAGTTCACGGTCACCAGCGGTCTGTCCTTCAGGCGGCTGTAGCGGTGAATGGCGCGGGCAATGACTTCCTTGCCGGTGCCGCTTTCTCCGCGGATCAGCACCGTAGTGGGAGTCGGCGCCACTTTCAGAAGAAGGCGGGCGATTTCCTTCATCTTGGCATTCTTTCCCACGATGAACTCGCTGTCGGAGCGTGACTCGATCTCTTGCCGGATTTGACGGTAGCGATCCTCCATGTCTTCCTTCTTTTTTTTCTCTTCGATCAGGTCCCACAGGAACCTTGCCCCTGCCCCCCCGAGAATTTCCGAATCTTGAGGCTTCAGGTTCTGCAACTCCTCCCCGATCTGGAGGTCTCCAGTAACGTTGATGATGAGGTCGGCATGAGACTTACGGAGCAGACGCCGGTAATCGGAGGCTACGGGGATTCCGAGACGGCGGGCCAGCTCAACACCGGGTGCCTGAGGATTCACGTCGCAGACGGCAACCACCGTCACAGCGGGATCCCGGTGCAACAAGTCCAAGAGGGCGGTTCCTCCTCTGCCCGCTCCCAGAATAATGACGCTCGACATCGAAATCCCTCAACTCCAACCGGAAAGAAAAAGGGCAGCTGAGGATTTTTGCGCCCCCTCGGCTGCCCGCGAAACCGCAACCTGCATTTCAATGCCGTCTTCGGAAGTCCTCAATGGCAGCTCGTACAGCACGGCAGGCCATCTCAGGATAACACCATTTCTCGGCGGGCAGACCCTCCAGAGCCCTCACCACATCTTCCGGCTTTAGAGCCTCGGCCTCCTCCGGAGTTTTGCTGGTGAGAAGCTCCGTCGTAACGCTGCTGGCGGCAATGGCCGTGCTGCAGCCCATGGTCTTGAAACGAGCCTGCCGGATGACTCCGTGCTCCACCTGAATCGAGAAGCGCATAAACGCGCCCAGGGACAAATCCCTGGCCTCACCGATCCCGCTTGCATCGACGATTTGCCCCACGTTGCGTGGGTTCAAAAAGTGATCCCGAACCGTGGGATTGATCGGTGAGTCAACGGCAGCAGACAAGACACCTCTCCCCGCAGCTAGACCTTGAATGTATCGAGCACCGCACTGATATCGAGGGTGTCGCTCCCTTTGTTGGCCCTCTTCAGGCCTTCCAGGCGCTCTCCCAGCGTGGGTGTCTTCACCTCGTAGTAGACGCCGATCGGCACTTTCCCATCCGTACTAGTGGACATGGCCAGTTCCAGAGCCTTGCCCTTATTGGTCGGGTCATGGGAATCGTCGATCTTTTTCACCAGCGGCTTGTAATAATCGAACGTGTCATCCTTGTTGAAAATCGGGCAGGGGGACACCACGTCGATAATCGAAAACCCTTTGTGTTGGACTCCCCGGACAATCAGATCCGCCAGGTGATTGCGTTCCGCAGAAAAGCCGCGGGCGACGAAGGTAGCCCCGTAGACGATCGAGAACGTCACGGGATCCACGGGTTCATCTAGGGATCCATACGGAGTCGTGGTCGCGACGAAGCCCAGATGGCTGGTGGGCGAGACCTGACCTTTGGTGAGACCGTAGATGCGGTTATCCATGACCACGTAAGTGACATCCACATTTTTGCGGGCGATGTGGGGTACGTGCCCGGCACCGATACTGAACCCGTCTCCGTCCCCTCCGGTCACGATCACGTTCAGGTCCGGGCGCGCGACTTTGATTCCAAGCGCCGTCGGTAAGGCCCTGCCGTGGCAGCCATGGAAGCCGTAGGTCTTTACGAAAAAGGGGAGCCGACTCGAACAGCCGATCCCGGACACCACAACCGTTTTGTCCAATTCCAGCCCCAACTGGGCCATCGCCTGATAGAGGGCACTCAAAACTCCGAAATCCCCGCAGCCCGGGCACCACGTGGGATGAGCAGCGCTCTTGTAATCTTTCGGCTTCAATGCTGGTGAGGCCACCGCCTGTGCGTTCATTTCTTGAGGACCTCCTTTACCTTGTTGACAATCATCTCCGGGTTGAAGGGCAAGCCGCCGTAAATCGGATACTTGATCGGCTTCACCGTCGTATGGGCGCTGATCAGGTCGGCAAATTGTCCCTGAAAATTGACCTCGGGGACCAGAATCTTCCCGCTCGGGATCCTTGCCGCGAATCGCTCGATGGCGATCGCCGGCACAGGAAACAGCAGGTGGGGATAGAGAGCCGCGACCTTATAGCCGGCAGAGCGCAGGCGCACTAGCGCCTCTTGAACCGAGCCGTGAGTCGAACCCCAGCTGATGATCCCCAAGTCTGCAGGATCATCCCCTTCCCACGAGATGGCGGAAAAATCCTCCTCCTCCAGGTGGGCCAGCTTCCGGAACCTCTTTTCCGTCATCTTCGAATGGCCGGCCTGCGTGTAAATCGGGTCCGATTTTTCATCATGCTCCAGGCCGGTGGCAATATAGGCCCCGCCGGCCTGACCTGGGATCGCCATCGGCGAGATTCCACTCTCGGTCATCTCATAGCGCTTGTAGTGCGTGCTGCCGTTGCCGTGGCCGTTTCCGTTGAAAGTCAGGCGGTTGGTCAACTGGATATTGTTCAGATTCGGTTTCTTGATTCCCTGGGTGCGGATTCCAAGGGAGGTGTCACTCAACAAGAGAACCGGAACTTGGTATTTCTCGGCAAGGTTAAACGCCTTGATGGTCAGGTAAAAGCAATCCTCCACACTTCCCGCACCCAAGACGATCCGGGGAATATCCCCGTGTCCCCCATGGGCTGCAAGGAAGAGATCGGATTGTTCATGTTTTGTGGGCATCCCCGTGCTGGGACCCGCCCGCTGCACGTCCACGACGACGAGCGGAGTCTCTATCATCCCCGCCAGACCCAAAAGTTCCGACATGAGGGAGAGGCCTGGGCCGGAAGTCGCGGTCATCACCTTTGCACCTGCATAGGAGGCACCAATGGCACTGGCAATCGCGGCGATCTCGTCCTCCTCCTGAAGCAAGACGCCGTTTGCCTTCGGGAGATACCGGGCAAGCCAGTTGGCAATCTCGGTCGCCGGAGTAATGGGATAGGCCGCATAATAGCGGCAGCCCGCTGCCAGCGCACCCACGGCAACCGCCTCATTTCCCGACAGGATCAACACATCTTCCGAATTTACCCCTTTGGCCTGAAGAGCGTAAGGATCGGTCTTTTTGATTTCGCTCCGGACGTAGGATGCCCCCATGTCCAGCGCTTTCAGGTTCATCTCGACAACGTCGACGCCCAGCTTCTGAAACTTGCGCTGGATGGTCTCGCGCAGACGCTCCATGGGAATCGAAAAGAGCTGCGCCACTGCGCCAAGCGCCACCATGTTCTTAGACCGTATGGAGCCCAGGTCCCCCTTGCTGATTTTGGTCATCGGAACGGGATACATATAGACTCCGGGAAGGTTCTCCGGCTCGAAATCTCCGCCGGGTCCGTCGTAAACAAACGCCGTCCCTTCTCGGAGAAGAGACTTGTTCATTTCATAGGCCTCTCCGTTGAAGGCGACCATGACGTCGAAGCCGTCCCCCTGGGAGGTCAGGGGATCATTCGAGGCCCGCAACTGATACATGGCATAGCCGCCTCGAATCTCGGCCGGGAAGGTTTTAAAAGTGAGCACATGCAATCCCGCGCGAGCCGCAGCCTGGGTAATAAACTCACCGGCGCTGATAACTCCCTCTCCCCCTTCACCTCCGATCCTGATGATTAGCTCTTTGCTTTCATTCACGATCATTTCGCTCCGTAGTGTCAGATCCTTACGCTGCTTTTTTCGAGCGTCCGGACACACAGGTTGTTGGAACCACCCCTTTGAATTCCTGGGCATCCTTGAGAAGTCCCTGGGAGGACCCGATAATCCAGACCACCCACCCCTCCTCATCTATGACTTCTGGCCTAAATCCTCGAGTCATTTAGTAGACTATAGTATTTTAGCATCAGATGATGATAGTGCAAGCGGAAAATGTCCTTTACAGATCGGTAAAGGCCCATTAAAATGGGACCTTATCGTAATCTCAGGGTTCCATTTGCCGCACTCCCAACACCCTTTGGAGGTAGAAGGATATGGTGGGCGCAGTCGCTGTAACGAAGCAGTTGGTCATCCACCCGGAACGTTGTACAGCATGCCGCATGTGCGAGTTGGCATGTTCATTCGAACATGAAGGGGTCTTCAACCCAAACCGTTCCCGGATCAAGGTCGAGATTTTTGCCGAGGAAGCCTTTTACCTCCCGATGGCCTGCTACCACTGCGACGACTACCCTTGCGGCCAGGTATGCCCCACGGAAGCCATCATCAAGGACCCCAACAACCGTTGGATCACCGTCGTCGACAACAAATGCATCGGCTGCAAGATGTGCATGCAGGCTTGTCCATTCGGAGTCATGGGGTTTTCCGCCGAAGTGGGAGTGGCGCAAAACTGCGACTTGTGCGGTGGGAATCCGCAGTGTGTCAAATTTTGCTCCCCCAACGCCTTGGAGTTCCTCGATGTGGAGGAGACCCGCCATCACAAGAGGAGCATGTTCGCTGCGAAAGTCAGAGAGGCCATGAAAGGGGAAGCCGCTGTCCTCTAAGGAGGCAGGATACCCAAGATGACCTCTCCAATACCCCAGCAGGCCCATTACGTCATCATCGGAAACAGCGCGGCCGGTTTGAACGCAGTCGACGCCACTCGGGCCAGAGATCTATCTTCCTCTCTCCTGCTCATCGCGGATGAAGACACCCACGCTTACTCCCGCGTGGCAACCCCCTATTACATCAGCCGGGAGATCGACGACTCGACCCTGTTTTACAAATCCCCGGAATACTATCAGCAGCGCCGGGTCACAACCCTATTGGGGCACCGGGTCGTCGCCCTCGACGCGGATAACCATCAGGTGAAACTGGCAGAGGGTACGAGGATCTCTTACGGAAAGCTTCTCCTGGCCACCGGATCAACCCCTTCCCGGCCTCCGATTCAAGGCCTGGAGAAGGTCAAGGTGTTCCCCCATTGGACTCTGGCCCAAGCAAAAGACATTCTGGAACGTACTTGCCTCTCGGAAAGTGCAGCCGTCCTTGGCGGAGGGTTCATCAGCCTTTTAACCCTCAATGCCATGAAGTCGCTCAAGCCCTCCATCCAATTCACCGTCATCGAGCGCCTCCCTCAAGTGATGCCGAACCTGCTGGACGAACAAGCCGCCCGCATGCTGGAACAGAGAATGACCACTCAAGGCATCCAGGTCAAAACCGGAGTTGAGGCCATCGAGTTAGCTGAACTCCCTGACGGAAAGACGAAAGTAACTCTGAGCGATGGTACTGAACAGAGAGTAGATATGGTCGTACTGGGAACCGGGGTCCGCCCGAATGTGGACTTCCTGGCAGGCTCAGGACTGCAGATCCAGAGGGGAATCCTGGTCAACGAACGCATGGAAACGAACCTCCCCGATGTGTATGCCGCAGGGGATTGCGCCGAATCATTCGACCTGCTGAGCGGCGAGCGAGTCGTCCACGCCATTTGGCCCACCGCAGTCGAACAAGGGCGCGTGGCTGGCGCCAACATGGCGGGCGGCGCGAGTGCCTATCCAGGCAGTCTCAGCATGAACGTGCTGGACATCTTCGGTCTCACTTCCGCCTCCATCGGCATTTTTCAGGATCAGGCCGGGTTGGAGATGCTTCGCTTTTTCGATTTCAAGCGGGGAATTTACCGGAAGCTCGCCCTCAGGGAAGGGAAAAGAATTGTGGGACTCATTGCAGTGGGAAGTCCAGAAGAAGTGCACTACATGGGAACGATCCAATCGGTGATCCGCCGCCAGATCGACGTGAGTCCGTGGAAAGACAAACTCCTTCAGAACCCCAACCTCTACGGTCGTATCGTCCTCGAAGCCAGCAAGGGGAAAAGCTCCTCTCCCCTTCCCACTGTCTAGCGAGCTGCTGAAAAGCGCCTGTCGCGTTAGCTCTCTAGAAGACTTCTGAGCTTGCGCAGATTCTTGCGATGGTTTTCCTCCGGGCCGGGTGTCTCCAGAATCATGGGAATGTCCCGAAGCTCGGGGCAGTTGAGTAGGAATCGGAAGGCAGTCAATCCTAATTCCCCCTCTCCAATGTGGTTGTGCCGGTCCACACGGCTGCCAAATTTTCCCTTGGAATCATTGAGGTGAATGGCGACAAGCCGCTCGATCCCAATAATCCGGTCAAATTCCTCCAGAACACGCCGGCAGCCTTCTTCGGTGCGTAAGTCGTATCCCGCCGCCAGCACATGACAGGTATCGAGACAGACCCCCACCCGTTCCCTAGCCTCATCCTCGATCCCTTCAATCATGGAACTGAGATGCTCAAAGCGGTAACCCAGAGAAGTCCCTTGGCCGGCCGTGGTCTCCAGAAGAATTTTCAGGCGTCCCCGTTGCGTCCGCAGCAAACGATTCATACATTGTACGAATACCTCGATTCCACGTTCTTCCCCCGCGCCTCGGTGCGCCCCCGGGTGCGTCACGAGGGCAAAGACCCCCAAGGCCTCACAGCGCTCCATCTCCGCCTGGAAAGCCGCCATGGACTTACGGCGTAGTTCAGGATCCGGAGAGGCTAGATTGATCAGATAGGAATCGTGAACCAGTACGGGAGAAATACCGGTCTCCTGCAACGCGTTCCGGAAAGGTGCGATCTCCTCCGTTTTCACGGGTTCAGCGTGCCACTGGCTCGCGTTGCGGGTGAAGATCTGCATGGACTGGCAGCCGATCTCCCGCGCCAGACTCGGGGCTTTGTAAATTCCTCCCGCGATGGAAACGTGCGCGCCGAGAAGCGGCATCAGGGCAGTTTTTCAGTGATGGCCGGGGTCATTTCTTGGGTTCCGGCTCGAGGCGCACGGCGCACACCTTGTACTCGGGAATCCGTGAAGAGGGATCGTGGGCGGAGTTCGTCAGAAAATTAGCCGCCGATTCTTCGATTCGGACAAAGGGAACGAAGACTTCTCCCTCGCGCACCGCCACAGTGACTTTCGCCATCCCTGTTAATTCTCCCCGCCGCGATGAGAGACGGACCGGGGCTCCCGACTGGAGCCCGTAGCGCGAAGCGTCGTTCGGGTGAATTTCCACTTCGAGCTGTGGGGCCAGGGCAAGAAGGCCCTCGACCCTGCGGGTGAGCGTGCCGCCGTGCCAGTGATAGAGGATCCTGCCCGTATTGAGAATCAAGGGATATTCCTCGTCCGGTAACTCGTCCGCCGGAGTTCCCTGGTGCACGGCGACGAATTTCCCGCGCCCGCGGGGAAATCCGTCGCTGTACAGATAGCGCGTCCCCGGGTGATCAGGCGTTGGACAGGGCCACTGGATCCCTCCTTTCTCGAGCCGCTGATAATTGATGCCCGCCAGGAAGGGGACCAGAGAGGCCATCTCCGAGAAGGCCTGATCAGGACCGGTAAAGTCGAACCCCGCGACAGCGCGGCCCCGTTTTCGAAGAACCCGCCGCGCCACCTCGCAAATAATGTCCATATCGGGGCGCGTCTCACCGATCGGAGCGATCGCCCGCCTGACCCTTTGAACCCTGCGCTCGCTGTTGGTGAACGTGCCCTCTTTCTCCGCGAAGGAACAGGCCGGCAGCACCACGTGGGCGATCTCCGCCGTCTCGTGCAGGAAAATATCCTGCACCACCAGAAACTCCAGTTTGGAGAGAGCTTCGCGGGCATGGTGCAGGTCCGCCTCGCTGAGCAGCGGATTTTCACCGACGATGTACATCGCCTTGAGTGTTCCGTCCATGGCGGCTTCCACCATTTCGGTAACCCGTAGCCCTTCATTCTCCAGAATCGGAACCTCCCATTTTGCGGCAAACTTGGCACGGGCCTCCGCGTTTCTGACCAACTGGTAGCCCGGCAAAGAATCCGGGATGCAACCTGCGTCTCCGCACCCCTGCACGTTGTTCTGGCCCCTCAAGGGAGAAATACCGCCGGCGGGTTTCCCCATCTGGCCTGTCACTAAAGCCAGGTTCAGGAGTGCATGGGCATTGGCGGTGCCGTTGATGTGCTGCGTGATTCCCATTCCCCAAATCAGGCACGACCCCCCGTGCGCCGGCCTGGCATAGTAACGAGCCGCCGCCCGCAAATCTTCCTCGGGAACTCCGGTGATCTGCGCGATCCTGCGGGGAGTACATTCTTCCAGAGAGGCTTTCCACTCTTCAAAATTCTCGGTGCGGTTCTCGATAAATTCCCGGTCTTCCAAACCCTCGTCCAACACGATCTTGGCCAGGCCGCTGAACAGCGCCGCGTCGGTTCCGGGATTCTCGCGAAGCCAGAGATCGGCATAGGAGCAGAGGTCGATCCACTTGGGGTTCACCACGATCAGCTTGGCCCCATGCTTTTGAACCGCTTTGCGGAAACGCACCGCAATCACGGGGTGGTTGGAAGAGCTATCGGAGCCCACCACCATCAGGCAGCCGGCTTCCTCATAATCAATGTAGGAGTTACTCGTCGCACCGCTGCCCAGTGAAGTGAGCATGGCCTCCACGGAAGGAGAGTGGCAAAGCCGGGTGCAGTGATCGATGCTGTTTGTCCCCATGACCATCCGCACAAACTTCTGCATGACGTAACCGTCTTCGTTGGTGGCTTTGGCGGAAGCCAGGGCCGCAAACTCCTCCCCCCGATAGCCGGCCAGCCTCTCGGCGACCACGTCGAGGGCTTCTTCCCAGCTTGACTCCACCAGAGAGCCCCCTTTATGGATCAGGGGCTTTTGCAGACGGGACGGATGGTGAACAAACCCGGTACCAAAGCGTCCCTTGACGCACAGCATTCCCCGGCTGGAGGAATTTTCGGGAACGTCCTCCACCATCTCCAGCAGTTGCTCCTGAGGATTCACATGGAGAACGATGCCGCAGCCTACCCCGCAGTACGGGCAGGTGGTCTCCACCCGGCGCGCTACGGGCGCAGGTTCCCGCTTCGGGCGCAGGGCCTGAGTGGGGCAGGTTGCCACACACTGGCCGCAGGAGGTACAGATGGAACTCTCCATGAGGTGGTCCCCGAATACTCCCACACGGGTCTCATGTCCTTTTCCGATCAGGGCAATGGCGCCGATGTGTTGCACTTGCTGGCAGGCATCCACGCAGCGCCCGCAGAGGATGCAAAGGTTTCGATCCAAGACAAAAAATGATTTACTCTCGTCGATTGGATACCGGTGAATGGGAGGATAAGCGTCCGGGGAAATTGAGGTGTACTTTATGGCCTGGTCAAGCTGTGCTAGATTTTTCCGGCCTTCCCCATCGCCGGGGGTAAGCATCCCACGGGTCAGCTCCAACACACCGCGGCGAACCTTTTCAACTTCAGCAGAATGGGTGCGAACCACCATCCCCGGGCGGCAGGGCGTGGAGCAGGAAGCCGGAAAGCCCCGCACCCCCTCGATCTGCACGAGACACGTGCGGCAAGCTCCCAAGGCCGGACGTTCGGGCTCCTTGCACAGTTGGGAGAGGTAAATCCCGGCCCGGTTTACGGCATCGAGAACAGTCTCTCCCTCCAGGAATTCGACGACGACATCATCGATCGTCAGCGTGCCGGCCATTTCCGTGATCCCCCTCCTCATCACCCTGGCCTTCGAGAAACACTTTTCAGGTCTCAGGAAAATATCGCAGACCACTCAAAACGGAATACGGTGCAGCTTGTCCTAAGCCGCACAGAGAAGCCAGGCGCACGACCTCACTTAGGTTTTCAATCTCGTCGGAAACAGTAGAGGGTACCCGACCTTGCTCCAATCGAGCTATCATAGCCGCCATCCGGGCTGTCCCTTCCCGGCACGGAGTGCACTTTCCACAAGATTCGTTCGCATTAAAGCGGATCAGGGTGTGGGCGATGTCAAGAATCGAGCAATGATCGTCGAGCGCAACCACTCCGCCGGAACCCAGCGGAAATTTTCCTCCAGGCTCCAAAGGCAGGTCAAGTTCCTGAGGAGGGATCAGACTCCCCGAGGGTCCTCCGAGCAGGACGGCCTTTAAGCCCGCTCCTCCTGCAACACCTCCGCCCAGCGAAAAAATCAGGTCCCGTAAGGTTCGCCCCAATTCCACCTCGGCAACTCCGGGCCGGGCCACATTCCCGGACAGGCCAAAGAGTTTGGTGCCATGAACCTTGCCTGTCCCCAGAGTCTGAAACCAGCCCGCCCCTTGCCCAATCAGCGCAGGCACATTGGACAAAGTCTCCACGTTGTTGATGACGGTGGGCTTCCCCCAAAGCCCCGACTCGACGGGAAATGGAGGCCGCACCCGCGGCATCGCCCGCCGACCCTCAATGGACTCCAGCAAGGCCGTCTCTTCTCCCAAAACAAATCCCCCGCTCCCCTGCCGCAACTCCACTTCGAAGGAAAAATCTGAACCGAGAATCCTCTTTCCAATGAGGCCTACACTGCGGGCCTGGTCCACCGCGCGGCTCAGACGTTGGAAGGACAACTTGGCCTCCCCGTTCACGAACAGGAAGCCGCGGCTGCTCCCCGCTGCATAGGCGGCAATGAGCATTCCCTCCAAGAGCCCGTGAGGATTTCCCTCCATAAGATGGCGATCCTTGAAAATTCCAGGCTCTCCCTCTTCCGCATTCACCACGAGATACTTGGGTTCTCCCGGCGCGGCCCGGCAGCCCTCCCACTTCACTGCAACGGGGAAATACGCGCCTCCCCGGCCCACCAGCCCTGACTCTTTCACTATCGCGATCACCTGGGAAGGATTCCCCTCGGTAAGGATCCCCGCCAAAGCCCCGTAGGCCCCGTGTCGCACGGCATCAAGTATGTCTTCGGGGTCGAGGAGGCCGCAGCGTTCCAGAAGAATCCGGCGCTGTCCCGCCAAGAACGGAATCGAGTTCACTCCCGGTAATCCGTTCTGAGAATCAGAACTCCACAGGAAGGCCTCTGGGGAAAAAGAGAGAGTCTGTTTCTTTAAGATCGCTGCCAGCGAAGCAGAAGCATTCGATGGTGTGATGGAACTATATGTCGCGGGAACTCCGTCGCCAAGCAAGGTGACTTGCACGGCTCCGTAGCACATTCCCGTGCATCCCGATTCCACGACGGCAACTCGGAGCCCGAGCTTTTCGATCCCCTTGCGGAGCTCCGCCGCGACTTCAAGAGCGCCGACCGCCTGCCCGCAACTTCCCGCACCCACCAGCAGGCGGGGCCCCGACGGCTCTTGGGACTGGGCACGGTCGCGTAACAAGCGCCATTGCTCCTGGGAGGTTCCCATGGCGCTCACGCCCCTTTCGAATCATCTACCAGTGAGGCGGCTGACAAGGATTGCACCCGCCCTTTAAAAACCCCGTCCACTTCCAGAACCGGGGCTACCGAGCAAACAAAACAACATCCGACCTCTTCAAGAGTCACCTCACCGTCCGCTCTTGTTTCGCCGGGCCGTACTTTCAAATCCTCTGCCAGAGTGCGGAGAACTTCGAGGGAGCCCTTCACGCGGCAGCTCACCCCGGTACACACCCGGATCAGACGGCGGCCCGGGCAACGCAGGCGCAACTCGGGGTAATGCGTGGCAACTCCATACACCTCGCTTTTGGGGACCCGAATATACTCGCTGACGCTATCCAGTGCCCACAGAGGGAGGTAGCTCAACTCCTCCTGCACTTTCTGCAGGGCGGGAAGCAGATAGGTTTGTTCCCGGGGAAAGATCTGCAGGACACGAAGGATCTGGTCTTCCTGAGATTCGGTTGTCACTACTTCCTCAACACTTTTTCCTGTTCGATCTTTTTCTGGAGTTGTATGATCCCGTGGATGAGAGCTTCCGGCCTGGGTGGGCAGCCCACAACGTAAACATCGACGGGGATCACCTTATCCACCCCCTGCATGTGGCTGTATGAGTTATAAGGGCCTCCATTCGTCGCACAGGCACCCATAGAGATCACCCAGCGGGGTTCCGGCATCTGGTCGTACAAACGGCGAATCAACTCCGCCATCTTATAGGTCACCGATCCCGCGACAATCATCACGTCCGACTGCCGAGGCGACGCCCGAAACAGAACTCCGAAGCGCTCAAAACCATCCCACCGGGAAGCTCCAGCGGCCATCATCTCAATGGCACAACACGCCAGCCCGAATGTCATGGGCCACAGGGAGGACTTACGGGCCCAATTGACCAACTTGTCGACGCTTGTCGTAACGACGTTTGCCCCAAACTGGCCTTCCAAAATTCCCACGGACGTTCACTCCTCCCTTGCAGAGTTGACGGATATGGCCGCTGTAACCTTCTCGCCTTGCTTCTTGGGATCCAAGGCCAGAAGATCCGGATTTTCCGTGTTCGCGCCGAAGCGCAGGATCCACTCCTCCTTGTCGTAAAACGCATGCTCGTAGCCTTCGCTCATGGTCAGGCACTCCGTCGGGCAGGGGATGGTGCAGAGGCCGCAAAACATGCAGCGGGTCAGGTCGATGTCAAAACGGGTTACCAGGATCTTTATCTCCGTGCCGTCGGAGGTGAATTCCTTGGGGGCAACCTTGGGCTT